>CALCJV010000085.1 GCA_937967405.1 uncultured Chloroflexales bacterium
AGCTTGGTATTGCCGCTCGCTTGGGCTTGGGCGATCTGCCGCTCATTCTCTTGCCAAAACTTGCGGGCGATCCGCAACGTCAACTGCGGATCATCGGTATGCACCGCCAGCAAGCCCACACCACACTTGGCACAGCCGAGCGGGAAGGCTTGCAGGGCTAGCACGGCCACACCGGAGATCGGAATGCCCGGCTGTCCCCCCGCAAAGAAGTTGATGGACTCATCGCCTTGCAAGCCGGGCAACTGGGCCCGCCCTGCCCGCCCACGTTCCAGACTCCCTGAGAGTGGTTCCGGCACAGTTGGTAATCCGGTAAATATACAGAGTTGCGGCAGCGTAGCTGATGAAGCAGGGACAAATGCTGATTGCCACTGGGCAACATGGCGCTGGCCCATCGCTGCCCGCTTTGCTGGAGATTTCTTGTACGATGGCTGGGCAAACCATGAATTAGTGGTAAATGCCATTGTCAAATGAGACTCTAGGGGCGGCTTGACGTAGTTCTCGGCAATGTATGCCGCGACCTGTTTGAGATCAGCTTCCGTCAGATCACGCGGGTCAGTTTTGCCAACAAAGGCGGTGAGTACGGCAATGCCAATATCCACAAACGCATGGCCGGTGTAGGTGAGATCAAGCGTCATTGTTCTACCTCGTCTTTTCTTGGCACGCGCATTTGCGCCGAGCCTTTCTGCTACACTGTGATTAGGATGGGCTAAACGGCAGGTGCAACACCCGCCCAAGTGGGTAGTCGGTGTGCTGCGATGCCACGACAATTGCACCTAGCTTGGGCTGCACCACGGCCAGCCACGCAGCGTGGGTATAGTGCCGCACCAACCCTGCATAGAGCCACGTCGGCAACTTGCCATCAAGGATAATGCCCGTATCCGCAGGCACGGCGGGCACGGCTAGCGGCATAGTCGGATCATGATCAAGATACGCGGTAGGGATGTCGAATTGCAGCCAGATCGCATCGTCGAGGGCGGCAATGCGCTGCTGCTGCCAGTGCAGTGCATCCATCGTGGGTGTGGCGACAGAAACCAGCGGTGGCGGCTCCACCCAGCCCCGTGTCGGCGTGAACAAGATCGGCACAGGCTGGGTGAAGTGCGCCAGCGCGGCATACAACCAGACTGGCGCACGCCCATACAAAGCAAGCGGCTCACTTGGGGAGATACTTGCGAGCAGCTCCGGGATGTCGTGCGGGTTCCAGTGGACAGGCGTGTCGGGAGGCTGGCTCGGCAGCAGGGGCTGTCCCAGATGCACCACCCAATCGCGGGCGGCGGCCCGTTCGTGGGCGCGAAATAGCTCATCAGGGGCATAGTTCATGTGGGCAACAATCAGCGCAAGCAAGGCGGAGAAACACCCGCCGCGACTATCCTGTTCAGGGTGTAGCCCAGTGAGGATGCCCCGTAGGGGCATCACCGGCTGGGTGATCTGCTGCGCCCCATCGAGCTGCGAGTGCAGTTCCGCCAGCACAATGCAGCCCTGCTCTGTCAGCAGATCGCGCCACGCGCCGATGGCTTGGGGATCGCGGGAGATAATGATACCGTGCGTACAGCTAGCGGCAATTTGGGCCGTTTCGGGCGTAATCTGGCCGCCGGTATCCACCAGCAGGGGCAGCAGGCGACGCTCGATCTCGCCGCTGAGCTGCTGGGCAAAGGCGGGTGTCCAGTCCGTCTTGCTCCGCATGCGGAGCTGGCGCACCAGCTGCGGATCAGCTTCATGCGTCCAGTCGCCTTCACCATCTGGACTGGCGCGCAATCCGTAGTGGCCAATGCCCTTTTCGCGCAGGGCTTGGCTCAGGCGATAGAACAGGATGCTCTTGCCAGAGTGGGGTGGCCCACAGAGCAATATTGCGGGAAATAACGGTGCCATCAACGAATCCTTTCTCGTGTATCATAAGCGGATGTACATCGGTGTATATCACAATCAAGACCAACTGAGGAGAATGCAATGAGTTTCACCCCTTCACACCATGTTTGCATTGCGACACTCGGCGGGCAACCGCAAGTTGTCACACTGGCTTTGGATTGCTTGCTCGCTCAAGGCTACCCGATCAGCGAGGTGCTTGTGCTGCATCTTGCGCCCTCCAACCCGCGCTACCAACGGGCGATCCAGACCCTTGCGGCGGAGTTTCCCTACGACCGCTACATCAATTCGCTGCCACATCAGCCCTGCCGCCTGCGCCCGATCAGCATCAAAGATGCATCTGGCGCACCCCTGCGTGATCTCGATCAGCCGGATGTTATTCCCTCTGTGCAGCAGTTCTTGTCCTCCTTGCTTTCGCACTATCGCCAACCGCATCAGACCTTACACCTCTGTATTAGTGGCGGGCGACGCTTGCTTGGCTATCTGCTGCTCACGCTCGCGCCAACACTGTTGCGTCCTCACGACCATATCTGGCAACTCACATCGTCTGATGCCGTGCGCGAGGAGACCCGCGATGGGGCGGTACTGCATGTGCCTGCCTACGCGGAGGTACAGCTGATGGAACTGCCCACGTTACATCTCACAGCACACACCGGACAGGCAGCCCGTACCAGTGGCAATCTTGATATAGTGAAATCCACCAATGAGCATTTCAGTTATGCCACCTTCCAACGGTGCCAACAAGTGTGGCATCGCCTCAATGACCGCCAGCGCAAGGTGCTGCGCGATGAGGTGCAAGGCACACCGCGCCTTGTGACTGTTGCTCAGATCGGCTTATCATTGAAAACCGTCAATGAGTATTTCACGACAATCTATGCTCACTGTAAAGAAGTGTGGGGGCTGGATGTCATCCCTCATCCCAAGCGCGATTGGCTCTGGGAGCAGTTTCACCCCCATCTTGACTATCTCTAGCATACCGCACAATTCGAGTGTGGCTTACCGAAGCGGCTTCGGTGTAATCCCCAAGTCGCTTCGGTAGGCCAACGGCTGGGCGTATGCTAGAGTGTGTGCAAGCGATGGTTGCAGAAAGGAAGCGTACCTATGGCATACATTATGGTTATTAGTATTGGGCCAGTGCAGGGCTTCATTGCCAGCGCACGGCGCACCAGCGATTTTGCATATGGCTCGTGGCTGCTTAGTGAACTAGCCAAAGCGATTGCCCTGAAACTCCACACAGGCGGGCACACGCTGATCTTTCCGCATGCCGACTCAGCCGAGCTTCAACCTGACACCCATCTCAATGTACCCAACAAGCTCATCGCCCAAATTCACATGGATGACCCAGCCGAAGTTGAGGCACTAGCAGGTGCGCTAGAAGGTGCGCTCCAAGCGCGGTTGAAAAAGCTGTGCGAAGATGCTTTTAAGGCAGTTAAAGAAATTGACCAGCAGCGGCGTGAGATCGCGTGGGCCCAAATTGCAGACCTCCCCCAATTCTACTGGGCGGCGGCCCCGCTTGAACCAGCGGCGGATGAGGCTAGCTATGCCAACGCCCGTAGCCGGGCCGAGGCGATGCTAGCCGCCCGCAAGAATACCCGCGCTTTTGCGCCCGTGACGTGGGGGAGCGCGGCGTATAAATCATCACTCACGGGCGAGCTGGAAAGTGTTCTCCCCTCAGGGATAGATGAGAAGCGTCGCTGGCAAATATTTCGGGCTGGCCCCCACGAACACCTATCTGGGGTAGATTTGCTCAAGCGGCTCGGCGGTGTCAAGCAGACCTTCCCAAGCACCTCGCACATGGCCGCGAAGCCCTTTATGCTCCGTTTCACAGTTCACCAAGAAGTGAAGCAGGCTTGGGATGCGTACCATGATCAGATCATTAAATTCCCAGATCATATGCGTGAGACAGCACCCGAAGAACATCAAATTCCTTTCTTTGGCAACGTAGATGGTGCGGTGCTGTTTGAGGAGCGGCTCGATGAATACGCGGGGCTTGCGGATGCAAGGAAGGCTTTGCGTAATTTTCTTGATAAAGCCGCCAAGCACGGCTATGGCCGCCCGCAACCCTATTATGCGATCCTGCTTGGCGATGGCGACAGCATGGGCAAGGTAATTGATACGCTTGCCCAACATGGCGGCTTAGCCGCCCACCAAGAGCTGTCCCTAGCCCTTGATGAATTTGTCGGAGCCGCACGCAAGCTGATCACAAATCATAGTGGTGCGCCGATCTACATTGGCGGCGATGATGTGTTGGCCCTCCTATCCTTGCACACCGTGCTGGAGTGTGCGGATGTGGTAGCCAAAAAATTTGCCGAAACGCTTGCCCCAGTTGTGAAAAAATACGCGCTCCCATTCCAACCATCCCTCTCAGCGGGGGTGGCGATTGTTCACCATCTCACGCCCCTAACTGATGCAGTTGATCTGGCTCGCGCCGCCGAAAAGGCTGCCAAGAGCGTGGAGGGCAAAAACGCCCTCGCCATCACCATCAGTCGGCGGAGCGGCGGCGACTATACCATCAAAGGCAAGCGCACCGAGCTGGTGGAGCGATTACGTGAATTTGTGCGGCTCTTCGCTAAGAACCAAATCCCGACCGGCGTAGCCTACGAAATCCGCGATCTGGTGCTGCGGCTCGGCCTCGCTCCCGAAGCCAGCGTAGATACCACCCTGCTCACGGCGGCACGGCAGGATGTAATCCGCATCTTCAAGCGCAAGCAGGTAAATAATCAGCCACTGAGCAGCGATATTGTTGCGTATATGAACGCGCAACTAGGTCTAGATGGTGGCGGTCAAACCCCGATAGGCTTGATCGAGTTGGCGCATGAGTTGGTGATTGCCAAATCCCTCGCCGATGCCAACCACGTTTCCTTGTAGACGGAGCAGGCGGAGCAGAAGAAGCAGAAGGAGTCTTGCGATGAATAACCAGCATGTATGGATCATTGAGCCGCGTGATCCGGTGATTGTGCGCGACGGTCGCCCCTTCGATAATACCCCCGGCGCACGCGCCCGCACGTTGCCCTTCCCCTACCCCTCCACGCTGGCGGGCATGGTTCGCACGCGGGCGGGCACTGCTGGCGGTAGCTTCACCGCGAAACCCGCCGATGTGTTGCAAATTGGCGTGCGGGGCCCGCTGCTTGTCCAGCTCGATCCGATGGCGGATCAGGTCACGAAGTACTTCGCGCCTGCTCCGGCCGATGCGCTGCTGCTAGAACATCAGGATGATGTCCGGCTGATGCAGCTCAAGCCGTTTGAACCGCCCGAAGGGCTACTCACGGCAATGCCAGATCAGCTGCTGCCTGTGGGCCCCAACGAGGTAGACCCGGCTAAGCCATCCAAGCGTGCGCCGCGTTTCTGGAACTGGCAACAGTTTGAGCGGTGGCTACAAGAACCAACTTTATGTCAGCCGATCAAGCCGCATGCGTTGGGTATTGGTGGCTTGCCCCAGAACAGCCGCACGCATGTGGCCATGCAAAAGGATAAGCGCACTGGCGAAGAGGGCAAACTGTTCCAGACGATTGGGCTAGAGTTTACGCACCCTACATCGGAGCAGTACCCCCTCGATGCAGCACGACGACTTGCGTTGCTCGTCGCTGTGGGTGGGCACGACCTCGCGGCCAAGATCGGCGCGGGCTTCGATACGCTCGGCGGCGAACGGCGCACAGTTGTGTGGCGCGAGGGCGGTGCATTGCCCACTCTCCCCGCCAAGCTCGTGCAACAGGTCCAACAGCACACGGCCTGCCGCATCATTCTGCTTACGCCCGCCATCTTCGAACAAGGCTACCGCCCCACGTGGCTCTGCACGCCCCAGTACGGCGTAACGCCGACGCTCCGTGCGGTGTGTTGCACCGGCTACGGGGTGGTTTCAGGCTGGGATTATGCCCAACGAAAACCCAAGCCAACCCGCCGCATGCTGCCCGCAGGCAGTGTGCTCTACCTGCACCTTGACGGTAAGCAAGACGCGATTGCGGCATGGATGCAGGCTCTGTGGCTCCAAGCCATCAGCGATGCCGGGCAGGATCGGCGCGACGGCTTCGGTCTGGCCGCGATTGGAATCTGGAATAAAAAGGATACAGCCGTGCCCGCAGATTGGGGCATCCCCGCGCAGAAAGGAAGCAACCATGCGTAATTTACCACAGGGTCTCCCACAACTCCCGACCGATGCAGCAATGCATACATCAGATCAGCGCATTACCCAAGTGCGTGAATATAAGATCATCACTGCGCTGTTTGGCGGCGGCGTAGAGCCAAGCCACGCCGACCCGATCACGGTGGTGCGGGCGACGGCAGTACGCGGGCATTTGCGCTTCTGGTGGCGGGCGACGCGGGGCGGACAGTATGCCACCCTCACAGACCTGCGAGCCGCCGAAGCGGCCATCTGGGGAGCCGCCGCCAACGACACCACCGGCACACAATCAGCCGTGTGGGTGGAGATGCAGCAATCGCACGCAGGCACAGAAGATCGCCCATTTCATATCGAACAGAAAGGACGTGATATAAAGCCCCGTCCCAAGAGTAACGTACCTGACTACGTCGCATTTCCGCTTCAGCCAAACAGGGATGAGGTAGAACATTTAACATCCGAAGACCTACTGCCTACATTAGTTGGAGTGACATTTACCATCTGCATCAGCTTTCCATCAAAGTACCAAAAGGATGTCGAAGCCGCACTGTGGGCGTGGGAGACATTCGGTGGGATTGGGGCCCGCACACGGCGGGGGTTTGGGGCGTTGCAATTGGTACGGGTAAATGGTCAGCCTGAGCCGCTACCGAAACAACAGGATGCCAAAAGAAAGATAGAAGAACAGTTGAAGCAACACGTTGTTGAGGGTACATGGGTTGAAGGTGTGCCCCATCTTCTACGTGACGTTTCAGCCGATTGGCTTGTCTTGCCTTCACTGAGTTGGAAGGAGTTATCAGAGAAGCTCAAGAAATTTCGCCAGCACAGTGACTGGCCCGAGCCAAATGCAATTCGGCGCAGAGCTAAGCATAAACCTCGTGGACCTCACAAAGAGCGAAATATAGACGCTGCGCCTCGTGGCAGCTTCGGGCTTCCAATAGTCTTTCATATGGCACACGATACGGATATGGATCAAATATTACAGATTGATGCGAAGCGTGATCGCTTTGCTAGCCCGCTCATCCTAAAGCCGCTTGCGTGTAGTGACGGTGCAGTCGGATTAGCCGTCATCCTACAG
>CALCJV010000086.1 GCA_937967405.1 uncultured Chloroflexales bacterium
GCCAATTCGAGGGGGTAGGGATGGATGCATGTATCTGGCGGCAGATTGGGAACCGGCGGTGGCGTATCAGGATCGCCAAGCAACACTATAGTGACCGCGTGGGTTTGGCGCAGCTGCTCACATACCACGCATACATCGCTCAGGGATGTACTAGGGAGAATGACAAGCACGAGCGTGGCATTGCTGTCAAGCAGGCTGGTAGGAATACCAGTACTGAAATCCACCCGTACACAGGGATGCTGGAGCCGCCGGACTGCATAGCATAGCACATCGGAGAGTATATCCGCACTTGACCAAAGCACGACGAGATAGTCGTGGGTTATCATATAAACGTGTGTTTCTAGTCTCCAGCAGTGGGCCAATGCACCCAATTGACGAAGTAGTCGTCAATCTGGGTTACGCCGAAGTAGCTGTGGTGTAAGCCATGTTCAACTGAGGGCAGGCCAAACGCATTGGTCACAAACTCAGCGCAAATCCGCAAGCCAAGCCCTGTACCGCCAGTCGTAAAGCCGCCCAAGAAGAGCTGCCCCAGATTATCTTCATAGTGCTGCTGCAACTCCGCGAGATGCGCTGCGGTGGTGCGGTTGTAGACGACAAAGCGTAACACGCGCTCATTCGCATCGAGCGGAAAGATAGCGAGGTAAACCTGCTGATCGGCAGTAAAGCGCACAGCGTTGTTGATCAAATTGTAGAGCACGCGATCCAATGCAGCAAATTCGAGGCAGCTCTCGGAGATACTACCGGCGTAGTGGCACTCCACATGGATTGTCGCCAAGCGATCTTGGACGTGGTGGATTACACCTTGCCACTTCTCGACAATTAGGCTGATGTCGTGGTGGTTCTCCAGCGCATCGCGGGCTTCACCGGCAAGGTCTAGCCCCTGCACCGCATTCCGCATAATCTTCAGGTGGTCGCGGGTCAAGTAAAAGAGGCGCGAAATATCGGTCTCATCACTCAAGCCCATCTCAATCAGCTGGAGAAAGATTGAGAGGGCCGTGAAGCTGCTCCCGCGAATGTCGTGAATGACCCGATTCAGTTGGGGGTGGTGTGCCGTTGCAAGGCTTGCGTTGCCAAACTTCTGCATCTGGCGAACAACTTGCACCCACCCCGATTCGCTCAGGTACGCTTGGACAGCGTGTAGGGTTGCATCGGCGTTGTGCCAATGCTCTTTGAGGAGAGCGAGTAGCTCCACCAAGCGTGAGTATACCGTTCGCAGCAAGGTTTGGTCGGTCTCGGCGAAATCCTCAAACGGGACGCGCAGTGCGCCACCATCAAAGCGAAACTGCCGATAGGTAGGTAGGTGTGACGGGGCAAGTTGGCGTAACGCAGTGACTGCGAGCGGCAACTGAGCCATGTTTTGGGTTTCATTCATACGCAGGGGCTTCCATATAAGCGTCTAGCGACCAATCGGAGCAGCTTCTGTTGCACCTGCTTTGCCTTCAAAATCGCGGCGATCCAGAATGTAGTTCTCCAATTGTTCGATCATGAATTCACGATCAGCAATGACGTGCTTGATCGCATCTCGAATTGAGATAATCCCAAGCAGCTGGTTCCCATCGAGTACAGGTAGATGGCGAATGTGCTTATCGTCCATCAACACCATACACTCTTCTAATGTTTGTTCTGGGCGGACATACAGCACGCGGCTCGTCATAATCTCTTCAACCCGTGTGGTGTTCGCATCTTTGCCATGTGCCAATACTTTGCGAACCACATCGCGCTCGGTGATGATGCCAACGACCGCATCGTTCTCAACTACCACGATTGCACCTACGTCCTTCTCGACCATCAAGGTCACAGCTTCACGAACATACGCTGTGGGGGCAACTGTCCAGACCCCTTTGAGCTTGTGACTTAACATGCGGCGTACTGTACTCATGCCATTGCTCCATTTCTATATGCATATCTTATTTATTCCCTGTACTCAAGTCACGCTTAAAATGACTCTTGGGCGTATGGTACGGCAGAAGCACAGTGGCTGTCAAGCGACATACGTGCGGCAGAGGTTTTGCGGAAGGCCCATAGCATGGGGTGCGGTACGTGATAAGGTATGCCAATCCCTGCTATTTGTGGGGCATACGCAAGACTTGTTGCACTACAATAAACGTAGAATACTTCTTGTTTTTTGTAATGTCGTATTGTATTATATTGTAGCACGGCAGCCGATAACACAAAATGAGAAACACAAGAGAGTTGCGCTGTATAGCTGGATCAGCAGAACCACTGACTGCAACCTGTTAGCAGCTGATTGCAGTTCTCGCACTTTTCTCCTCTCAGAACTGTTATAATAACGTCGGGGTAGTGCAAGGTTGCCTGCCCACCGAACTGCTTGTGATGATGTAGAAAGGAAGCATATGAGTAGTGAGCCGACCCGTAGCAGTTGGGCGATTAAAGACGAAGCTGTTCTTGCAGAACTCATCAGCTTAATGGATCTGAATCCCACCGATATAGCCATGCTCAAAGAACTGCATCCACACGCCCGCACCATCGCCCCACAGATGGCACGGGCATTCTATACGCGCCTGCTGGCTCGCAGCGAAACGAGCGAATATTTTATTGGCAAGCCGATGGCTGCCTTGCATGGCACGATCAGCGATTGGTTTGTTGATCTATTCTCAGGCACGTATGATAGCACGTATGCCCGCAAACGGCTTCAGATCGGCTTAATCCACGTCAAAATTGGCTTGCCCGTGCGCTACCCACTCGCTATGATGGATGTTATTCTGGAGTATGGGCAGCAGCTCGTGGCGCACAGCAGCACCCCCGCGCAAGCTCTGCGGGCATTTCACAAAGTTCTCGCCCTTGACATTGCCATCTTCAATCAAGCCTACGAAGATAACCAACTGAAGCATCTCGCCGAACTGGTAGGGGGTGAACGGCTGGCGCGAATTGTATTAGCAGGAATTACGTCCTAGTGTCCACTCATCACTCCAATCTGCGGATACCCACAAGTTGTTAGGAGGAGGTTTTACATTATGCGTGAGGAGGTCTTATAGTATGAGTGTCGTTACTGACCGTGCAAGTTGGAAAATTAAAGATGCGGCCATTCTGACCGAGTTGCTTACCCTGATCGAACTCGGTGCGGATGAAGCTGCCCTGTTGGTTAGTGTGCAAGCCCACGCCAAAACGACGGCCCCCCAGATGACCGCAGAATTCTACCGCCGCTTGTTGGCCCACCCTGAAACGAGTGAATACTTCGCAGGCAAAAGCATGGATCACCTGCATGGCATGATCGGCAATTGGTTCATTGAGCTATTTGGAGGAACCTACGACGAAGCCTACGCCCGTCGCCGGATGGTAATTGGCGAAGTCCATGTGAAGATTGGGCTGCCGGTGCGCTACCCACTCGCCATGATTGACGTAGTGCTGCCTTTCGGTGAGCAGGTCGCTCGCCAGAGTAGCGATCCCGATAAGGGTGTAGTAGCCTTCCGCAAAGTCCTTTCGCTGGATGTAGCGATCTTCAACCAAGCCTACGAGGATAACCAACTCAAGCATCTCGCTGAGCTAGTTGGGGGTGAGCGGCTCGCCCGCATGCTGTTGGCTGGCGCGGGCTAGTGCGGCAGCGCGGCGTAGCGGGTATGGGCGGCGTGTGTGCGGGCAGTTTGCTCGGCAGCCGTCCATGTATCTGCCACGAGGGATACCCCGTGCAGGTGGTGCAGTGCCTCTGCAAAAGCCACCTGCACGCGCTCGATCAAAGTAGCGCGTGTTTCCGGCGACACGAGTTCAGCTAAGCCGACGACCCGTGTGTGCAGGCGGGCTGCAAGCTGGGCTTGCTCGGCTGGGCTAAGTGCGAAGAGGCGGGTTAAGTCCGCTGCCCGCCAATCCACATACACGCCTGCTTGCAGCAACGCCCCCGCCTTGCGGCGCACCTGTGCCAAGCCCACCAGCTTGCGTTCATCCGCAAGGACCTCATACGGCGAACGCCCCCCATAACACGCCATGCGCGTGTGGGCATCAAGCGCACGGGTATCGCTACGGGCTTCTGCGATAGTGACCAGCCGTGCGGGAATATCCAGAGCCGCCAGAGCCGCCACCCACACCGCCCCAAACCACTGATACGAGGCAGTGACATCGTGCAAGTAGCGTGGATCGTTGGGCGGCAGGGCAACGTCAAGCATCAAGAGCTGCGGATCGGTATGGACAGCCGTGCCGCCACTGCTGCGCCGATAGAGCTGGACTCCGTGCTGATGCAGCGCATCGGCATCGAAGTGGCTGAGCGGCTGCCCAGTGCCGATAATCACGGCAGGGGCGTGCATGGTATACCAGCGCAGCCCGGTACGTGGCTCAGTGGCTCCGTCTGGCTCCAAGCCGGTGAGCATCGCCGTGCCCCCCGCCAGTTGCCACGCGGCCGACTCATCGGTGGTGGGCAATTGTCGCCATTGGGTGGGCAGGTCCATCAAGCAGGCCTTTCTCCTAGCCCCAATCAGATGAGTGTGTGGCCGCCATCAGTGCGTCAAGGGGCGCAGCGAGGGCTTGATCGCCTCGACCACACCGCTATACCACAGCCCCAAGCCAGCCCACGCCACCAGTAGTACAACCGCCGCAACAACGGCCCACGCCCAACGATGGCGGCGCAGCCAGCCTTCGAGGGCAAGGGCTAGCCCAGCACACACCAACGGCGTGAGGAAATAGGCGTAGCGCACCTGCAAGCCGAAGGCCAGATCTACGGCAAGGAACAGCAGCGCACTGCCCAGCCACGGCAGCACCAACCGTCGCCCGCGCCAATCGGTCTGCACCAGCAACACCAGCAATGCCGTAAGCGGGATCGCAAGGCTGAGCAGCACCACACCAATCTGGGGCAGCACCGTAGCCGGATCGGTGCCCGGCACAAACGCATCACAGCGCGGCGCAAGCGGTTGCCACGAAGCACACAGGCTACCGAGTGTCCACTTCACGCGGAAGATGTCCTCTTCGGTAAAGGCGAGGCGGTCATTGTTGGATACACCCGCCATCTGCAATTGGATCACATCAATGTAGAGCAATGCTACGGCAGCCCCTGCCGCTGCTACGCCAAGCCCGATCCAGCGCAGGCGGTTGCGGCGCAGCTCTGGCGCAAAGAGCCAATCGAGCACGACGTAGCTGCCGAGCCAAATGCCGCCCAGCAGCGCAACTCCATTGTGGGTGAGCAACACCAGTAGCACCACGACACCGGCGGCGCACCACAGCCACCGGCGTGGCAGATCGGGCTGGATCGCAAACACCGCGAGGATCAGGATTAGAGCCTGCCCTACAACCTGTGGCCCAAAGCCCCACCACAACGCAGTGAATTGGATCGGCATTAGCCCCAGCAGCAGCAGAGCCAACCGCCCCGCCCAAATTCCGCCACCAAGCCAGCGCACCAGTATGGCCAAGGCCAGCACCGCGACCCCATCAAAGAAGGCGTATATGCCTTGTGTCGTCGGCACGGTATTCAGCGTGAGCAGCGACAGCGGCGCAACAAGGATGTAGAACGCAGGCGGCACAATCGCAATCTGGGTGCTAAATTCGGCGGGCTTGTCGAACAGCAGCAGATTGCCCCACTGCAAGAGGTGTTGGCGATCTGCGTGGATATACCAATCGTGCGAATCGAAGGTGGGATAGACCGCCGCTAGCAAGCGCACACTCAGCACGGCCAGCATCAGCAGCATCAGCACGCCGAGTTCGTGGCGGGCGGCGGCGGGGCTTGCCGCCGGAATCAAGCGGCTCAGGCGCGGGAATAGCCCCCACACTACCACCAGCAACCCTACCCCAACCACCAGCAGGCGTTGCTGCCACACCCCCGCCGCAAATGGCGCGTAGCCCGTGAGCATGGCTAGCACGGCCAGCACACCCGCCCCGATCAACACGACGGTGCGCGGCCTGCGCTGGAGTCGCCATGCCAGTGCTGCCGCCAGCAAGACAACGCCCCACTGCACCGCGAGCACATCCCACGCGGGCAACACCCACGCCTGTGGCGACCATGCCACACTGAAGCTATCGAGCCGGAAGCCGATTTCGCGCCGATCTGGAGGGATGCTCACGGCTTCGTTGCTCAAGCTGACAAACAGCCGCCCATCCCGCAGCGCATCAGGTGGCAAGAGCACCTCGTAGCGGCGGGGTGCGGCAGCAACTGGCAGCTCAATCCAGACCGACGTAGCGGTCTGCTGCGCCTGTGCAGGCGTAGGGCCGACCCGCACCGCAACCATACGTGGTGCGGGCGTACCCTCCGGCAAGCCGCCAATGTCGAGTCGCAGGCGGGGCTGCGTTACCGCCGGAAACGGGTCCAGCTTAAGCATGCTCTGCCCCGAAGACCAACGATAGTCACGTCCAAGCGCGTCTACCTCTCGCGCAAAGAAGCCATCGAGGTAGTGCCGATCTGCGCGGTAGCCAATATCAAGCGTATGCACACTGCCCGCCACCCGCAGGCTGATCAGATTCGCTAGCACCAGCAGCACCAGTGCTAGCCCGGCCCACAGCCCCAGCTGGCGTAGCCGATGCGCCCACACCTGCATCGCTGGGTGTGCGAGGGTCGCCGGTGCGCTAGGCGTTGGCCGCCCTGCGACCGGCGTAGTCGGCGCGGGCGTTGGCGGTTGCGTGGTGGGGAGACTCATCGTTGCGTTACCAGATTGACCAGACATGGTACAATATTCTTCATATTCGGCATTATACCTGTATTTACTGGTTTTGCTTCATGTCCACATCGGAAATCTCGCTGCCGCGCCGCCGTGCCCCCCAACCCGCCACCCTTGCATGGCAACACGCCCTCTCCCCACAGGGGTGGCAGTTGCCCATCCTGCTGTTGCTCGCCGTGTTCATCACCCTGCTGGTGTTTCAGCAGGTCCGCAGCGTTGCCCTCGCCGTCAGCCCCGCCGATCAGCGCATTGTGGTGAATGCGTATGAGCCAGAGCCAGACCTTGACGGCAGCGGCTTTGTGCGTTGGACAACCGCCGCGACTCGGCTTGATCTGCCGCTGATGGCAGCCCACACTCCCTTAATCGCCAGCGTGACCGTGATCAACAGCTACCCTGAGGGCGTGCCCGATCCGACGCTCCGGATCACGGCCGGCACTACCAGCGTGCGCTCCAGTGTGCCGCGTGAAGCTGGCCAGCCGCGCACCTACAGCTTGCTGGTGTCGCCCAGCAATCAGTGGGGGCAGTGGAGCCAGTGGGGCTGGGCCCTGCCAATCACGCTTGAATCCAGCACCTACCAACCCGGCGGCGCAGATACCCGTGCGCTAGGCGTGATGCTGCACAGTGCCAGTCTCCGCAGCACGGCGAGCTTGTTTGTGCTGCCCCCGCTCTGGCAACTCACGGCCATCGCGCTGATTGCAGCGGCGGCCTATCTCACGCTGCGGGGGGTGGGGCTGGGCTACTGGCTGGCGTGGGGTGGTGGGCTGCTCGTGGTTGCGCTGATCGCGGGCGGGTTGCGCTGGAACTTTCTCGACATTGCGCCCTACACCATGCGTGTGGCCGGCATGCTCGGCTTGATCGCCCTCTATGGGTTGGGGGTGCATCTGCTCAGCGTGGTGCTTCCGGCTACACGCACCGCCCCCACGCTTACCCCACCTAGCAGTGGCGCATGGGCCCAGATACCAGTTAGCTTGTCGGCACTGGTGCTGATGATGGGGCTAGCCTACTGGCTCATGCCCTTCTACCAAGTCCTGCAAACTGCCGACGGCGCACGCAACCTTTCGCCCTACCCGCCCACGCTACTGGTGACGCTGGCGGTGGGGCTGCTTGGCGGGCTTGGCGTGACCGTGCTGTGGGATGCATGCCAAGCAGCCCCACCTGCGCCAGAGCCGGATCGCCGCTGGGTGCACTGGTTGCTGGGCGTGCTAGCGGTGGCGGCGGTGGTGCATCTAGGGGTGATGCTCGAATTTGCCTTCCGGCGCAGTGGGCCGGATTTCTGGATCTTGTTTCGCGGCGCACGCGAGTGGGTGCGCGGCGGCTCGCTGTATAACCTCGAAGCCGTGCTGACCAACCACTTCGGGCATGTGTTCAAAGTGCCGCCCTTCTACGGCATGCTGTTCGTGCCGTTTGTGCAGCAGGATGGGCTGACCGTGCTGTTCTACCATCGCGTGCTGAATACGCTCTTGCTGGCGGGCAGTGCCGCGCTGATCTTTTGGGGCTTCGGGGTGCGGCTCGCATCGGTGTTGGGGGTGGGTGTGCTGCTGCTGTTGAATATGCGCCCCATCGCGGATACGGTGGCGTATGGGCAGATTGACATTATGCTGCTGTTCCTGCTGCTGCTCGCGCTGGTATCCCTGCGGCGCGGGTGGGGCATGGTGGCGGGCTTTGCGGTAGCACTGGCAACGTTGTTCAAGCTCTATCCGGCGGTGCTGCTTGCACTCTTTGTGGTGCGCCGCGAATGGCGGGCTGTAGCCGGTTTCGGGCTAGGCATGCTGCTCTGCAATGGGCTTGCGCTCGCGGTGATCGGCTGGGAGCAACACCGCATCTACCTCTTCGAGGTAGTGCCGCGCATTGGCGGTGGTACGGCGTGGGTCGAAAACCAAACCTTGAATGGCTTTGTGGCCCGCTTGCTCGCCGATAGCATTGTCTCCGAGAAGTTCAACCACCCCCTGCTGAGCATCATTACCTATGGCGGCTTTGGGCTAGCGTTGGCGGGCACCCTCTGGCTGGTGTGGCAATCCGCACATCCCAAATCGGGACTCCGGCTTGCTGTGACTGATCCGCGCTTTGCGCTGCACTTCAGCCTGTTTGTGATCTTGATGGTGCTGTTTGTACCTGCTGCATGGATGCACTACCAAACGATCACGCTCGTGCCCATGCTGGCGATCCTGCTATTTGCCGAACACGAGGGCGTGCAGCGATGGCAGGCCGCGCTCTTTGGTGGAGCCTACGCCCTGATCGCCTTTGGCAATCAGTGGAGCTTCTACGACAGTGCGCTGCTCGACATCCTCACGGTGCTGGGCGCGTCCTACAAATTCTACGGGGTGGTGCTGCTCACGCTGGTAGTGCTGAGCTGCTTGTTGCGTCCCTACCCGTCACCTGCGGCGGGGCGTGCCGCCGTAACAGAGGGGTAGATCGCAAACACCTGCGCGAAGCCGGTTATATCAAAGACCTCACGCACGCGCGGCGGCAATGCCGCAAGGCGTAACTCGCCGCCGAGCGTCATCAGCTCCTTGCGGATAATCAGCAAGATGCGTAAGCCACTGCTACTGATGAAGTCAACCTGTGCAAGGTCAATAATCAAGCAGCGGGTGCCGGCCTCGATCAAGCGTTGGGCCTGCGTATTGACGTGCGGCGCAGTCTGGGCATCGAGCCGCCCGTGTAGGGGCAGTACGCTGATCTGCTCGGCTTGGTCGTGCTGGAGATACTTGACCATCGTGAGCACATTGCCGAGTTGCGGATCGAAGTTGAAGTGCACTTCGTTCATCAGGCGCGTCATCAGGTAAATGCCCAAGCCACCGACTTGCCGTTCCTCAAGCGGCGAGAGCAGGTCGGGTGGGGGCACATTGTTCGGGTCGAAGCTGCACCCTTGATCACGCAGGGTGATGGTGACGGCAGCGGTGGTTGTTGCCCATGTGATGATCAGATCGCCGGGCGCGTGGGTGGGGTAGGCATATTGGATGATGTTGGTGGCGGCTTCATCTACCGCAAGCTGGATTTGCCACGTGGTGCGGGGATCGAGGCCAGTTGCTTCGGCCGCTGCCGCAACAAATTGGCTGATCGCGGCGAGTGCATCGAGCGTGGCCGGCAGCGTAAGCGTCTCCGGCGGAGGGGAGCCATTGGTCATGGTCAAGCGTACCGTAGGTTAGAACGAGCCAACCCCTGTGGCGCAGAGGCGGCAGCGAGCCGCCCGCTGAGGCTGAGCAAATCTACCCGATGAAACTGGCGATGGGTAATCTCCATAGTCTGCGCTCCCGTCATCCAACCGCCTACCATCCAATCCAACTTGGCGTATGGGAGACATTATAGCGTGAATCTGCGGGAGATGGGGCGGGGGTGGTGGGGCTGTTCCTCGCACCCACCGCCGCCCGCCGCACCTGTGCTATAATCCCCTGCATTAGCTATATAGGTATATCTGCGTGAGCCCGAAGGGAATAACGATGTCGCCGATCACTGCGTTCCTCACATCACTGGAAGCCGACCTGAAGCGTGGCAATGCCACCGAACATACCTACCGCGCCGCTATCGAACGCCTGTTTGAGCAGGTGCTCGAAGGGATTGAGGCGGTCA
>CALCJV010000087.1 GCA_937967405.1 uncultured Chloroflexales bacterium
CCAGTGGCCGCTTACAAAATCTGGGCCAAAAAGCGTTTCGTGCGTTCCTCTTGCGGATTGGTGAAAATCTGCTCAGGCGTGCCCTGCTCGACAATCTGCCCATGATCGAAGAACACTAGCCGATCCGCCACCTCCCGCGCAAAGCCCATCTCGTGCGTCACCACCAGCATCGTCATGCCGCTTTTGGCTAGCTCGATCATCACATCCAGCACCTCTTTGATCATCTCTGGATCAAGGGCTGAAGTTGGCTCATCAAACAGCATAATGCGGGGCTGCATCGCAAGGGCACGGGCAATCGCCACGCGCTGCTGCTGCCCGCCCGATAGCTGGCCCGGAAACTTATGCGCCTGTGCCTCAATGCCTACCCGTTTAAGCAGTCCCATCGCCATTTGTTCAGCATCGGCACGCGGCTTGCGGCGCACCCACTTGGGAGCCAGCGTGATATTATCGAGTACTGTCAAGTGCGGGAACAGATTGAACTGTTGAAAAACCATGCCAACTTCGCTGCGGATCGCGTCAATGTTCCGCACATCGTTCGAGAGTTCGATCCCATCCACGATGATCTGCCCGCTCTGATGCTCCTCCAGCCGATTGATGCAGCGAATGAAGGTAGACTTGCCGGAGCCAGAAGGCCCGAAGATCACAATCACTTCGCCACGTCGGGCAGACATACTCACATTCTTAAGGGCTTGGAACTGCCCATACCATTTGCACACATCCCGACAAATGATAATATCGCCTTGTGTTGGTGGTTGCGTCATGCCATCCCTCCTAGCGTTTACTCATGCCCAGTTCGGCTTCCAAACGGCGGGCAATGTAGGACATCGAAAAGGCGAAGATCCAATACAGCACGCCCGCAAAGACTAACGCTTCAATGAACTTGCCCAGAAATTCTGGTTGGTTGGCAATATTGCGCGAGATGCCGAGCAGTTCCAGCATGCCCCCGCCAGCTACCACCACCAGTGCCGTATCCTTATACAGGCTCACATATTGGCTCACATTCGAGGGGATCACAATCCGCAAGGCCTGCGGCAGAATGACCAGTGCCATCGTCAAGAACGGATTCAAGCCCACTGCTTTGGCGGCTTCATATTGCCCTTTCGGAATAGACTGCAAGCCGCCGCGCACATTCTCGGCAATGTAGGCGGCCGTAAACAGCGTGAAGCCGACAATCGCCCGAATGATATTATCGGTACTTTCGCTGCCCGGCACAAACAGCGGCAGCATAATCAGGAACATAAACAGCACCGTCACCAGTGGCACGCCGCGAAATACTTCAATATAGATCGTGCTGAAGAGGCTCACCGCAGGCAATGGGCTACGCCGCCCCACCGCCAGCAGCACCCCAATCGGGAACGAGAACACAATCGTGGTAATTGCCAGCACAAACGTCAGCAGCAAGCCGCCCCATGCCCGCGTCGGGATCACGGGCAGCAGCGGCTCGATGCCGCGCAGGAGCAGCAGCACCAACGGCAATAACAGCACCCATGCCCATGATACGCCATTGCGGAAGGCAAGCGACGGGCCATAACGCCGCCCAAGCCACCACCCACCGATCAGCACTGCCGCACATGCGGCGAGCCACAGCCGATTCGTCAACCCGTAGAACGGGAACGGCTGCACTGCTAGCAGTGTCAAGCCGAGCACGTAGGCTGGCCCAACAAGGCCCACCACCTGCGACCACACCCCCTTACTCACGCCGAGCATCGCCATTGTGAGCAGCAGGCTGAGCCACACGCGCCACACCTGATCCAGCGGATATTGACCCACCATCAGCAGCTTCAGATTGGCAATCACCACGCCCCAATCGGCTTGGGTGAATAGCCAGCGCAAGGTCGGCTGGCCAATGCTATACAGCAGTGCTACCGCCACAACCGTCAAGATGCTGTTTGCCCACGAGCTAAACAGGTTGTCGCGCATCCAGCGCACGGGATCAAGCCGTACTTTGGGCGGAGCGGTTTGGGTCTCTATTGCCATCGCTCGGGCCCTTTCTAGCGCTCAACAAGGCGCACGCGCTGATTGTACAGGTTCATCAGGAGCGAGGTGAACAGGCTGATGGTCAGGTAGCTGGCCATAATCAACAGAATCACTGAGACCGCCTGCCCAGTCTGGTTCAAGATGGTGCGCGAGACGTTGAAAAGATCGGGGTAGCCAATGGCAATCGCAAGGCTAGAGTTCTTGGTTAGGTTCAGGTACTCATTCGTGGTGGGCGGAATGATAATCCGCAAGGCTTGCGGCAGGATCACCAACCGCAGCATCTGCCCACGCTTCAGCCCCAACGCCCGTGCCGCCTCACTCTGCCCCTTCGAGATGCCTTGAATACCCGCACGTACATGCTCAGCAATAAACGCTCCGGTGTATATCACCAACCCTACCACCAGCGCAGTATACTCGATGCTGATACGTAAGCCGCCCTGAAAATTGAAGCGTTGCAACTCAGGGATGGTCACAGTAAACGGATTGAGCAAAAGCATCCCTAGCCCAGCTGTGCCAGCCACAATGCCCGCCCCGATCAGCAAGCCGGGAGCCTGCTGCCCAGTGCGGTCTTGGCGCACCTTCAGTGCATACATTACGCCACCCGCAACCAGCACACTTGCCCCCACCAGTAGCCACCACGTTCCGGCAGTAGGGTTACCTTCTAGCCATGGGATGACTAAGCCCCGACTGTTGAGGTAGATGTGGCCCGGTAGCTCGATGGACTGACGCACATTCGGCAGGGCTTGGAATACGCCAAAGTACCAGAAGAACAGTTGCAACAGCAGGGGAATGTTCCGAAAGGTGATCACATAGGTGCGGGCAAGTTGGGCAACCAACCAGTTTGGTGAAAGCTGCGATACCCCAACGATAATGCCGAGCAGGGTAGCCAGCGCAATACCGACCATCGCCACCACTAAGGTATTGACCACACCCACCTGAAACGCTCGCCAATAGCTATCTTGCGGCTCAAAGGGGACAATCTTCTGGCTAATCTCAAAGCCTGCGGTCGAGTTCATAAAGCTGAAACCGGCAGTCATGCCGAGCCGCGCCATGCCCTGCGTTACATTTGCATACAGCGTTCCGGCGACGAGCGCGACAAGCAGCACAAAGAGGATTTGCCCTCCGATAGTCAAGAAGCGCAGATCGCGCCAAAACGGGGGCGACTGAGTCGGAAGCGTTGCAGCCTGCTGGCTCATGAAACATGCTCCTCCTTAACAGATGAGCCACCTGCATGCAGATGGCTCATCTGAAACGACTTACAGTAGCCTAGCGGAAGGGTGGGGCATAGAGCAGCCCCCCATTCGTCCACAGATCGTTAGGCCCACGAGCCAGATCGAAGGGCGTATCGGGACCAAGGTTGCGGTCATAGATTTCACCGTAGCTGCCCACGTTCTTGATAATATTGTAGGCGAAATCTTTCTCCAGCCCAAAACCGGCTCCCACTTCACCCTCAACCCCCAAGAAGCGGCGAATATCGGGGTTCTCCGAGTTCACGAACGTATCCACATTGGCCGACGTAATGCCGAACTCTTCAGCTTGGAAGGTCGCAAAGACTGACCATGCTATCACATCAGTCCAGCGGCTATCGTTCTGGGCAACAGCGGGGGCAAGCGGCTCCTTCGACAGCACCGCATCCAGAATGATGTGGGCATCCGGTTCAGCGAGGGTGGTGCGGCGGGCAATCAGTTGCGAGCGATCACTGGTCACGGCATCACACTGCTCGGTATCGTAGGCGGTGTAGGTCGCATCAATGTCCTCGAACACCAGCGGCGTGAAGGCAATGTTGAGGGCCCGGAACTGATCGGTCAGGTTTAACTCGGTGGTGGTGCCACTCTGGACACAGATTGTCGCGCCATCAAGCTCTTCCAGTTCAGCAATGCCAAGCTCCTCACGCACCATGATGCCTTGCCCATCGTAGAAGATGGTTGGACCGAAATCCATAAAGACCGACGTATCGCGGGAAGCCGTCCATGTAGTGTTCCGGAACAAGACATCCACAGTACCAGCCTGCACTGCGGTGAAGCGTTCTTGGGCACTGAGCGGCACAAACTCAACGGCATCCGGATCGTTAAACAAAGCCGTTGCTACCACGCGGCAGTAGTCAGCATCCAAGCCACTGTACGAACCATCAGCCTCAAGGTTGCTAAACCCAGCCAAGCCACCATTCACGCCACAGATCAGCTTGCCGCGAGCCAGCACCGTATCGAGCCGACTGCTGCCGGGCGCAGGCTGCGCGGTCTGAGTGGGAGCTGGTGTAGCGGCTGGCTCAGCAGTGGGGGCTTCGGGGGCGGGCATTGCCGCGACGGTTTCACGTACCGCTTGGGCTATCGCCGCCGGATCGGGTACACTTATTTGGGGGGCTTCGGGGGCGGGCATTGCCGCGACGGTTTCACGTACTGCCTGCGAGATGGCCGCAGGATCAGGGGCGGCGGCTCCACACGCGCTCAGCACGAGCAGCATGATTATAAGCGCACCACTGACACAAACTTTCTGCATCACAACTCTCCTTTTTAACACAACGATGTGTGCATGTGCGTTGCCCGACGGTAAAGGTAGGCGTTGCCACCGAGCCGGACATTTGGGAAGGTTCCTTTCATCAGAAGAATCCCAACGACTTCTGATTGCCTGAGGTTTAAATAGCATTGTAGCATACAAGTAGGGTAGGTCAAGCGTGGCTTTGCACAAGAATTTCGGCAGTTGATTGGGCATGCTCCCCTAGTTCCTAGCCAGCGTGGATGGCAGCCCACGCATCGGCACAGCGTTGCCAGAAGACGCGGATCAGGTACTCTGAGCTAAGCGTAAGCAGCAGCGTGAAGCCGACCAACAGCACTGCCTGCCATGCCCACGGCGGGGTTGGGTGGGCAAACAGTGCCGCCCACAGGCGCAGATCGGTGGGCATGCCGGCCGCGAAGGTGGGGTAACGCCACGTTACCACATGCACCATGCCTATCAAGGTTGTGCCTAGATCAAGCAGCACACAGCCGACACCGAGCAGGGCAACGAGCGGGTGGAACTGCCCGCGCCAGAGGGTTTGCTGCCAGCGCGAAATGCCAATGTGGATCAGCCCACCGAGCAGCCACGGCACGCCCAA
>CALCJV010000088.1 GCA_937967405.1 uncultured Chloroflexales bacterium
CACCTGCCCTACTCGCTTCGTTGGCGCAGGGCGGCGGGCGGTTGCTCCAGCCAGCCTAGCTCTAGCACGCCCCACAACCCAATCAGAATGGCTTCGGCGGTGTCGTCTTGCAGAGCCGTGGGGCGCGGTGCTTGCGACCACGCAATGATCCGGCGGGCAAGTTCATCGGCGCGGAATTTGGCTTGCACGCCGCTGCGCTGTTCACGGGCATAGAGCAGGCGCGTGCGCCACGTTTCGGCGTGGATGGGGATGATGTGAATGGGCGGGCGGCGGTTTAGTTCGCGCTGCCAGATCGTAGCGAGTTCGCCGCCGCCTTCCATCACCACCGCGGCCAAGCCCGCGATCTCATCGAGGAAGGGGCGCACGGCGCGGCGTAGGCGCGTAGCACTCCCAAAGTTCTGCGAACGATACCAGTGCAGCCGCCCATCGTGCCCATACAGCGCAAAGCCCGTCTTCATCCCAATGTCTATGGCTAGGAGGGTGGGCGTGGGTGAGGCGGCAGGTAGGTTGTCGGCTTGCTTATCCATAGAAGTAGTGTACCACGAAGGGGAGCAGGTGTCAGGTCTCAGGAATGGCAGAGCACGGCCGCTTGCATTCGGCTCGTACTGTGGTATAATTTGATTGACTGATCAATCAAATTGAAGGAAAGCACACGATGCCACCAACCGCAGAAGACCAGACCCATAGCCAACGCCGCCAGCAGATTCTGGCTGGTGCGCTCGACGTATTCTCGCGCAAAGGCTTTGAGAAAGCCACCAACCGCGATATTGCCGCAGCCGCTGGGATCAATTCACCGGCCCTGATCTACTACTACTTTGCCGATAAAGCCGATCTCCTGCGCCAAGTGATGTATGCTTTCGCACCCATCCTGCGCCTCGTAGAGCATCCTGATGATCTCCTCCAGCAGCCGCTCCCAGAAGCCCTGCACACGATTGCCCACACCTATGTGCAAGTGCTTGACAATCCGGTGGGGGTGGCCATGTTTCGCCTGATGCTGAGCGAAGTTGCCCGCAACCCCGACTTTGCCCAGCTGTTCAATAGCATTGGGATCCAGCGCGGCTTGCAGCTGCTGGCCCGCTTGATGCAGCAGCACATCGAAAATGGTACGCTGCGCCCTATGTCGCCCGATGCTGCAGCTCGCGCTTTCGTGGGGCCATTGCTCGCCTACATTATGACCCGCGAAGTGCTTGGACACGCCGAAGCCCTTGCTATCCCGCCGGATGAGATGGCAACCTTAACGGTGGAGCTATTTCTGCGGGGAGCCTTACCCGCGCCAACCACCCCAACACAGGAGTAACTGCAATGTTCAGCCCACGTTGGAGTAAAGTACTGCGTGATATATGGGGCTACAAAACCCGTACACTCTTGGTGGTGCTTTCGATTGCCGCTGGGGTGTTTGCCTTCGGGACGATCATTACCACCAGAGAAAACGTGCTGAAGAATCTCCAAGCCCAGTTTCTGGCGAGCAATCCTGCGAGCGCAACAATCAGCGTCGGCGCAGATGATCTGTTTGATACGGTGCTGCTTGAGAGCGTGCGGCGGGTGGATGGCGTAGGCGCGGCGGAGGGTATCCGGCGGGTGCAGGCGCGGATCCAGATTGCCCCCAATGTATGGGAAGATATTGAACTCCACGTCTTGCCCGATGATGGCATCCGTAGCGTAAATATGGTGCAGCCCTATGCTGGTGTCTTCCCACCCCCGAATAATGCCCTCGTGATCGAACGCGCAGCCTTAAACAAAATGGGCGCACAGCTAGGCGATCCTGTGCAGATCAGCTTGGCGGGTGGCAAAACGCGCACCTTGCCCATCGTGGGGCTGGCTCACGATCTCACCCTCCCACCGGCTCCCGTTGCAGGCAAAGCCTTCGGCTACATCAATGCCACAACGCTCGAATGGCTTGGACTTGCGCGGGGCTACAACGAGATCATCATCAGCGTCGCTGAGGAGCCACGCAATCTCGCCCACATCTGGGAAGTAGCTGAACAGACTGCCCAGCGCATCGAGCGCAGCGGGCGTACCGTTATTGCAACCGATGTGCCGCCCCCGTTGCAGCATCCGGCGGAAGACATTCTCCAAACAGTCCTGCTCATCCTCACCAGCTTGGCTCTGCTCAGCATCTTGCTCAGTGGCTTCTTAATCATCAACACCACCAGTGCCATTCTGACCCAGCAGGTGCGCCAGATCGGGATTTTCAAGGCCATTGGCGCAACCACAGCCCAGATCGCGTGGCTCTATGTTGGCATGATGTGGCTGCTTGGCGTGTTAGCCCTGCTCGTTGCACTGCCGCTCGGCTCGTTAGCCGCACGCGGCTTCTCGGCGTTTCTAGCGAGCCAGCTCAATTTCGATCTGCACGATTTTCGCATGCCGCTCTGGGTGGTGCTGCTTCAAGCGGCTGCCGCAATCCTGATCCCCGTCCTCACCGCGCTGCCGATCATCCTTAGCAGTGCCCGCATCACCGTGCGCCAAGCCCTCGATAACAACATCGGCATACCCTCCCAGAGCCGACTGGATCGCCTGCTTGAGCGGATCCGCGGCGTACCCCGGACTACCACGCTTGCCCTCCGCAACACCTTCCGGCGCAAGGGGCGGCTCATCCGCACGATCATCGCCCTCACCATCGCAGGGTCCATTTTCATTGGCGTGTTATCGGTGCGTACTTCGTTGGACCAAACCCTCGATGATGCAATCGCAACCCGCAAATACGATATTGAGGTGCAGCTTGGGCGCAGCTATCGTGCTTCTGCAATTGAGCCTCTGGCGATGCAGGTGGATGGAGTGGGCTATGCGGAAGGGTGGGGCTTGACCCGTGCGATCCCCACGCGCAGCGATGGCAGTGAAGGCGAAGCAATCACCATATATGCCCCGCCCGCTGGCACTGCGCTGTTTGTGCCCAACATCGAGCAAGGCCGGTGGCTGCTGCCGGATGATGAATATGCCCTTGTGGTCAGTTCCAACTTCCTGCTCAAAGAGCCGGATGCCCGGCTTGGGGCAAGTGTGCGCCTGAAAATTGATGGGGTCGAGCGCGATTGGCAGATCGTCGGCATATCGCGTGAAACCAGCCCACCCACCAACCCAGCCCGCGCCTATCTCAATTACGCCACCTTCACGCGCATTGTGGGGCAGACGGGGCACGTCAATAGCCTGCACATTGTCACCACCAGCAGCGATCCCATGCAGCATGCACAGGTTGCCCAAGCTCTTGAAGCTCACTTCGATCAGCAGAATATCAGTGTGCGTCTGATCCGCACCTCCGCCTATGAGCGAGCCATCTTGACCGAACGGTTCAACATTCTCACCGTCGTGTTGACGCTGATGGCACTGTTGATTGGCATGGTCGGGGCACTTGGCTTGATGGGCACGATGAGCATGAATGTGATGGAGCGCAACCGCGAGATCGGCATTATGCGAGCTGTCGGTGCATCAGATGGCATTGTGCAGCAGATTGTCCTGACCGAAGGCGTGCTGATCGGGCTGTTAGCGTGGCTCACGGGAGCCATACTCTCGCTCCCCTGCAGCCGTGTGATGGCCATGCAGATTGGCTATGCCTTGCTCAACCAACCGCTCAGCTACACCTACGCGGTGTGGGCATTGCTGCTCTGGTTCATCATCATGCTGCTACTCGCTATGGTAGCCAGTGCTGTGCCTGCTCGCAGTGCCTCGCGGATAACGATCCGCGAAGTGCTAGCCCACGAGTAACCACGTTAATCAGCTCACAAGATAAGAAAGGATAGCTCACGATGCTTCAGGTTTCACATACGCAACAAGCACCGCCCGCACTCGTTGAACCACTCACCGCCCGCGAGTGTGAGGTGCTACTGCTATTGGCACAGGGCTGCACCAATCCCGAAATTGCCGCCCTCCTGTGCATTGCGGTCAGCACGGTCAAGGTGCACATTCGCAATGTGTATGCCAAGCTCCACGCCCGCAACCGCATCGAGGCGATCAATGCGGCCTATCGCCTGCACCTGATCCACCACCCCACCTGAATCTCGGTATAATACCCGTAGGGATTCGGGATACATGGCAAGAGGAGACTGGCATGAGCCAAGCAATGATCGGGGTGATTGGCGGGAGTGGGCTGTATGGCATGCACGACTTGACTGACGTGGAAGAGGTGCGCCTGCATACGCCCTACGGCGACCCTAGCGATGCCTATATCATCGGGACGCTGGCCGGGCAGCGCGTGGCGTTTCTGCCGCGTCACGGGCGCGGGCATGTGCTGTCGCCAACGGAAGTCCCCGCCCAAGCAAATATCTACGGCTTCAAGCAACTTGGTGTGCGCTACCTGATCGCGGTTTCGGCAGTGGGCAGCCTGCGCGAAGATTACGCGCCCGGCCAGATTGTCATTCCTGATCAGATTTTCGACCGCACCAAAGGCATCCGCCCGTTCACCTTCTATGGCGCAGGGGTGGTGGTGCATATCCAATTCGATCCGCCCTTCTGCCCCGAACTCAGCCGCCGCCTGTATGCGGCGGCCCAGCAAGCTGGGGCAACGGTGCATTTTGGTGGAACGTATGTGTGTATGGAAGGCCCGCAGTTCTCGACCTTGGCCGAGAGCGAGGAGAACCGTCGGCGCGGGCATGCCTTGATCGGGATGACGGCTCTGCCTGAAGCCAAGCTGGCCCGCGAAGCGGAGATTGCCTATGCGATGTTGGCAATGGTGACTGATTATGATGTGTGGCATCCCGATCACGCGAACGTCACCGTGGATGCGGTGGTGAGCGTGCTGCGCCAAAATGCCGAACGTTCGCAGCAGGTGCTGCGGGCCGCGGTGCAGGAGATCGGCGATGGCTTTGACAGCCTTGCCCACCACGCCCTCGCCAATGCGATCATTACCGACCGCAGCCGCATTCCGGCTAGCACCCGTGCCCGCGTTGAGTTGCTGCTAGGGCAGTATCTCGTATGAGCAGCCCTAGCGTCACGCTCATTCCCGTGCATGGCATCGGGGAGGTGCAGGTGGGCACTGCGCTGCCTGATCTAATCCACACCGCGCTGCGCGACAATGGACTCTCCCTACAGGACGGCGATGTGCTGGTGGTGACGCAGAAGATCGTCTCTAAAGCGGAAGGGCAGACGGTCAACCTTGCGGAGGTGCAGCCTTCACCATTTGCCTACGAGATCGCCGCGCAGGGGCGCAAGCACGCCAGCTACTACGAGGTGGTGCTGCGCGAGAGCCGCCGGATTGTGCGGATGCAGCGTGGGGTGCTGATTACCGAGACGCATCACGGCTTCATCTGTGCTAATGCGGGCGTAGATGACTCGAATGTGCCCGGCTTGGATGTGGTGACGTTGCTGCCGCGTAACCCCGACCAAAGCGCAGCCACGCTCCGCACGGCCCTGCACGCTCTGAGCGGCGCAACTGTGGCGGTGGTGATTAGCGACTCCTTCGGGCGACCGTGGCGCGAGGGGCAGGTGAATGTGGCGATTGGCGTGGCGGGGCTAGACCCACTGGTGGACTATACCGGCCAGACGGACCCGCACGGCTATCGGCTGGAAGCGAGTATGCTGGCGGTGGGTGATGAGCTAGCGAGTGCGGCGGAGCTGGTGATGAATAAGATAGACCGCGTGCCAGTGGCATTGGTGCGCGGCTACCGCTACCGCGCCACCGACGATCCGCAACAGGCGACTGCCCGCCGCCTGCTGCGCGATCCGCAGTACGATCTGTTCCGGTAGGGTGCTGTCCCCCGTCCTGCGCTAGTATCGAACGGGCTGGGCGCGGGGGCAGTTACCCCACGTTATTATGCAGGTGGTAGACCAACAAAAGCATCTCTAACTGTTCTAAATGCAGGCAGTCTAAAAATATTATTTGGTGCGTCATGGGTTGGAGATGGGAATGCAAGCGACGCGCCTACGCCTCTTCTTACACCTAAGAAGATCATGCGGCGACGATATTGAGCTGTACCATAGAATGCAGCATTGAGCACTTGGTGTTCTACTGAATACCCTATTTTATTCATCTTGTCTCTAATTACTCTAATGAGCGTTCCGTTATCAATTCCTTGAAGATTGGCCACATTCTCCATCAGAAACATTGGAGGTGCGATTTCCTCAACAAAGCGTAAGAAATCAAAGATAAGCTCCCCTCTAGAGTCAGCTGTACCTTTCTGCTTTCCAGCTTGACTGAAGGACTGGCACGGTGGTCCACCATAGATCAGGTGAATATGTTCAGGCTTAACTTGAATTGTGTCTAGGACTTGGGATACAGAAATCTTAGATATGTCAGCCTGAATAACGTGAAGATCATGCCCAAAATAATTCTGAAGAGTTTGACATCGATCTGGTTCTATCTCAACACAGGCAAGCGTTTGCAAGCCGTATTGCCTGCTACGCGCTACATTCAGGGCTGCTAGATCAAGCCCACCAGCACCGCTGAAGAGACTGAGCGCAAGGAGTTGTTGCTTGCCGTCTCTGAGGGCCATATCAGTAATAGCTCGAAAGAGTGCTTCGCCAAGCTCTATCGGTACAGCATCGCCAATTTGACGCTGAACACTTGTGAGCGTACCTTTAAACTCGAAATCATCAGGAAATCCCTGTAATCTGGCAGCTTCACGAGGTGTAATAAATCTATCCTCGAATGGATGAACAAATTTGTTGTAAATGTATCCTGTCACGGTCAGGGATGGTTGATCTGGATCTAGTCGGATCATTCTTAAATTTGGGCCACCTTGTCGGTTAGGGTCTTCTCTCATGTAAAAGCGGAAGCTGTCATGCCACAACTCTTCTGGCAAGTCCTGCATTTTCTGCCCAACTTTCAGGTTGCGGATTCGCTCCAGAACTAGGCTGCTAGCCTGACGCGGTTGGTGATTGTAGATAACAGTTTCTGACATCTTGTTCCCTAAGAAAACGAAAAATAAGAACTTACCCAATCATCACGTGATAAGGCTTTTGTTAGCGTGATAATCCCATCAAATAGATTGAAAACTGGCTTGCTCGCATCTAAATCAGCAACTGTGTGGATACGCCTAGAATTTTCTCGTGTCCAAACAATATCTACGAGGGGTTTAAGATAATCTTCAAAGTGCCTAACTGCATGAATATTTGAAATGATACCCACTTTAAGGTTGAAATCCTCGCTCAGTGCAGATGTTTCATCTTGAGCAGATGCAAATGGCTGCTTACCTTCTGCACTTATCTTGAGAACTTGGTAGATCCCCTTTTTTATATCATCTGTTCGGTCCATACCGACGCTACTTTTGGAGTCAGAGACAGACTCGAACCCCTGTCCTTTGCTTCGGCGTTTCCAATTATCTGGACGTGGAACAGGCTGACCACATGCATTTGTGAACCAGAATACAGAACTTGCGGCTTTTTGTTCATAACTGTTAAATGCCGCATACCAAAACGAACAGTAATCACTGAAGAATGTACGATCTGCCACAAGTTGGCGAATACCCCTATAGCTCCAGAATTTATCATTTGGGTTTTCTTTGATCCCAAGTTCGTACAGTTTTCCAACCCATACATTATCAACCTGCTGTGTAGACGGAACATATATAAATAGTCGGGTTTTAAAGAGTTGGGTCAAATCTGATGGTGAATGATGTTTGGCAACTTCATTACCTTCACCCATTTCAATCATTCTCTCACTTATCACTGCTAGAGGTAGCGTAACAAGTGGTGATGCTTTGATCTCAGCAGCAAAAACCGTTACTGGTAAGGTACTCCTATCAATGAAAAACACGTCAACTGGCTCTGTTCCCTTGCGAACTTCTACGTTCTTACCGTTTCGCTCAAGGAGCGTTTTGATGAACAGGGGAAGTAATTTAGATGTTGCATTACCGATCCCTGATGAGCCGGGTTTATTTGCCGGGTGATATTCAAATTTTCCTTGCAGAACACATCTAGGACAAATGTTAGTGTAAGGATAGAGTAATAAAGGTTGATCGTCACTAGGGCAGTAAACCCACCCAGCGTGAACAACTGATTTGTAGTATTCAGCAGCGACTAAAAGGTCAAAAGCTGCTGCTAAATCAAGCGAGTTTTTGGTCAGTGTTTGATGAATATCAACAGCATCAAGAAGCGCGTGAATAAGCTCCATTTCCTCATCCACATCACTATGAATTTGAGGTGCATTCAAGGCAGAATTTAACCAAAATGTATTCATAGCTGCTTCGTCTCTCCTGTACATCGCTGCGGTAGCCACTAGCCGCGTATTGCAGCCAGTATAGCAGATCAGCAGGCAGCGGGGGCAGAGTGATCGGGCACGCGCCGTGTACCTGATCCTCCGCTACCGCGCTAGCTCCTGCCCGCCAGCGGCGGTGTTGGGCAGCACCACATCGTTGCGGACAAAGAGCCGCACTGCTTGCCCCTCAGGTCCGGGGAAATCGTGAATGGTGTAGTTGGCTTTGAAGCGCGGATGCGGCCAGAACAGGTCGGAGCCTTTGTAGGGGATGATCTCCGGCTCGCGCTCCAGCACGTAGTCCAGATCGGTCTTCTCATGGCCGGGGCGACCACTGCCCAGATTGGCAACCGGCAGGTGGGCGATATGCACATCCGTCAAGCCGAGAATGTCAATTGTGGGGCGTTCGGCGTAGTAGGGCATGGCCCCCGCCACCGCCGTCGAAATCCACGTATCGGGGGTAGTATGCATGTTGATCCACCGCCCCACCTCGCGGTAGCGGCGCACCGCGTAGTTTTGCACCCAGATCGGCGAAGAGACGTAGCTCGTATCGTTGGGCAACCGCATCGCCTGCCCCATCCCCAGCCCAGCCAGCACCAGCAACACGGGTAGCAGCAGGTGCGGCATCCGCTGCACTAGCCCGACCATGCCCCACACACCGAGCAGCACCAGCAACGGCAAGGTGGCGATGAAGAAGCGAAAGCCGGGCATCCAGTCGCCGCCTACTGCGATCACGTAGGCTGTAATCAGGGTAAGCAAGCCGCCCAGCAAGGCCAGCTGCGCCCAGCGCGGCGTGTCCGTGCCGCGCCACGCCCACAGCCCGACGAGTGCGCCGAGCAGCCCAAAGCTGAACAGGGGCGTAGCAACGGCAAAGTCACGCAGATACGCCACCCCGCGCCAGAGTTGGGCCTCAGAGCTACCCACCTTGACGTAGAAGGTATTCGGCAGGGGGTAGCCGTAGTAGTTCCACCGCCACAGGAAGTAGGGCAGATAGAGCAATAGCAACGGGGCGGTGTAGCGCAGAGCCGGCCCCAACATCCGCATCCAAGCCGGACGCGGGTGAGCCAGAGCGGGGGAAGTGCGCTGCTGCCAGCCGTGCCACAGCGCATACAAACCCGCCACCCCCACCAGCAGAATGCCATCGGGGCGGGTCATCAGGGTGAGCGTGGTCAGCGTGCCAGCCAGTAGCCAGCGTTGGTGCAGCAACGCTAGCAGCGTCGCAAGGATCAGCGTGGCGTACAAGCCGGTCTCCATGCCACTACTGCGGGCAGTGTAGATCAGGAAGGGGCTGTTCACCACCAGCACCGTAGCCGCAAGCCATGCAAAGGGCGCATAGTGCGGCGGCAGGATCAGCTGCCCAATCGCTACCGTTAGCCAGACAATCAGGCAAGCGAGCAGCACCAACACCACATTCGCAAACAGGATCGGCTCAAGCTGCACGGCCATGCCCGCCGCGATCAGCATCGTCCACAAGAAGTTGGTGTAGCCCTCGACATACTCGCCGACATTGAAGACCAAGCCGTAGCCTGCAACAAGATTGCGGGCGTAGCGAAAGGAGATGAACGCATCATCAATGATCCAGTGCCCCAACACCTGCACACTCAGCACCAGCCACGCCGCGATCAGCGTAGCGGTGGTGAGCGGGAACCAGCGATACAGGGCGGCGGATTGCCAGTGTGGGCAATGCGGGGCGAGCGCGGCGGGCAGGTGGCGCGGTACGAGGCTCCACAGCAACAGCACCCCCGCGATTAGGAGTGCGGTGGTGTGTGAGCGCGGCAACATATGCGGCTGATATATGCCACCGAGCACAGCCCACGCGCCTGTCAGAAGCAACAATGGCAGCGGCGTGCGTTGCCACACGGCTAGCCCAAGCAAGGCGGCGATCAGGAGCGCAAGCGTGGCTGGCTCGGTGAGTGGGGGGCGGGCCGCTTGCCGCAAGGTGATGCTCTCCACTGCTACCCCAATGCGCGGGCTGGCGGGGGTTTGCCACAGCTCGGCATTGATTACAAACATCACGCCGTATTCGGGGTGCTGCGGCAGGGTGGTAGGCACAAGCAGGTGGTAGCGTCGCCACTCGTCGGTAGCCTGAAAGCTAACGAGGGGCGTATTGTTGACTTCGAACTGCACCGGTGTCGTCTGCCCATCGAAGCGACAGCCACACAGCACCGTCTCAATTACGATGGGCTGAATGTGCTGGATGAAGGGCACCGTGATGGCCGCGAGCGAGCTGCTGGTCCAGCGGAAGTTGCGCTCGCTGCCATCCTGTGCCTGCTCTGGCGGGTGGTAGCCAAAGAAGTTCTGGAAGGTGGGGGTTTCGCCCATGTAGAAGAAATCGGCTTCATCACCGAGATCAACGGGCAAGCTCCACGCGGGGCGGGTGAATTGGGTACTGAGCCACGCCAGCGCGATACACACCACCAGCGTGCCGATGGTCCATTTCATACGGCGGGATCGGCTCCGGTGGCGGGTGGGGCAAGAGTCGTGGCAACGGGACGGGTTGCATCGGCGCACCACTCGCTCCACGAGCCAATGTATATGCGCCCCATATCCAAGCCTGCGTGGGCCATAGCGAGGGCATTGTGCGCGGCCGATACGCCGGAGCCGCAATAGTGGATCACTGCGCCGGTGGGAGCATCACCGAGCACCTGCTGCCACTGTTCGCGCAGCTGGGTGGGCGGCAGGAAGCACCCATCGCTGCCGACGTTGTCGCCAAAGAACCGATTGATTGCGCCCGGAATGTGCCCTGCCACTGGATCGCGGTCTTCGTACTCGCCGCGATAGCGTTCTGGGCTACGGGCATCCACCACGCACACATCAGGCGTAGTGTGCAGCACGAGCAGCTCCGGTGTGGTGACATGCAGGTGCGCCACCGTTTGAGCGGTGAAGGTGCGCGGGGTGCGTTGCTCTGCGCCGGGGCGGGTAGGGTAACCGGCTTGCACCCAGTGGGGCCAGCCGCCATCCATCACAGCCACAGCCGCGTGCCCCATCCAACGCAGCATCCACCACAATCGCGCCGCAAAGACCCCATTCCAATCATCGTAGGCCACTACCTGCACCCGCTCATCTATGCCCCACTGGGCGAGGGTATGCGCGAAGGCATCGGCGGGCGGGAGCGGGTGTCGCCCAGTAATGCCGGGAATAGCCGTGCCGGAGAGGTGCTGCTCCAGATCGGCGTGCAGTGCGCCGGGGATGTGCCCCTGTAGATACTGCGCGTAGCCCGCGTGCGGGTCATCGAGGCTGAAGCGGCAATCCAAGATCAGCCAATCGGGGTGGTAGAGGTGTTCCAGTAGCTCAGCAGGCGAAATCAAGGTTGTGTAAGTCATCGCGCATCCTCGTTGTGGTATCAGCAGCGGCTCATGGTCATAGTTTACTAGTTCCGCTTCTATTATACACGCAGCGACGTGTCACCGACACGTCGCCCGAAAGATGCAGCTCGGCTGTGCTTGCGGCTAGATAATCGCCTGCCGTACTCGCGCTGAGACCCATTCGCTGAACAGCACCACCACAAAAATCACAATGAAGATCATCCCGACTTGACTCCACTGCAATGCATTCACCGAAGCATTCAAGTTTAGCCCAATCCCACCAGCACCAACCAAGCCAACTACAGTAGCCTCGCGGATGTTGATGTCCCAGCGAAAAATGCTGACCCCCGCAAAGCTCGGTAGCACCTGTGGCAGAATGCTATAACTTAGCACTTGGAGCGGGCTGGCTCCAGTTGCCGTGATCGCCTCGACCGGCTCACGGCTAGTCTCTTCGATGGATTCGTAGAACAGCTTGCCCATAAAGCCAATCGAACGCAGCCCAATGGCAAAAATTCCAGCGAGCACACCGGGCCCAATGATCGCCACGAGCAACAAGGCCCAGATCAGCGAATTGACCGAACGGGATACAACGATGATCAACAGGGCCACATAGCGCACCAATGGGTGCGGGGTGGTATTTTGCGCCGCCAAGAAGCTCAACGGGAAGGCAATGCCCAACCCCAGCAAGGTTCCCAGCGTTGCAATGTTGAGGGTATCCCACAGGGGCAACCAGAGTTCATTGAGGTAACCCCAGCGCGGCGGGAACATCCGCCCGATAAACTGGCTCAATTGCTGCGGGGCATCTGCAACAAACTCCCAGCGAGTTGCCCCCGAAATCACCTGCCAACACACGAACACTACGAGCGTCGTGCCGATCCAGCCGCCCCACAGCCGTAGCCGCGTTGCGGTATCGTAGCGTTGCCATAGTTTCCGATCATCAATCTGTCGAACTGGCATTATTGCAACCTCGCCCGCACTACCCCTGAGATGAGTTCAGTGGCCATCACAAGGACAATAATAACAATGAGAATTGCACTCGCAACATCATAGTCGTAGCGGTTGAAAGCCGTCTGAAGGGTTGCGCCAATCCCGCCTGCGCCAACAATACCAACCACAGCCGACTCGCGCAGATTGATGTCGAAGCGGTAAATGCCTAGCCCAACAAGGCGCGGCGATACCTGCGGCAGCACGGCGTAGGTCACCAGCTTCAGCCACGATGCGCCCGTAGCGCGGATTGCCTCCACTTGAGCCGGATCAATCTCTTCAATATCTTCGGCCAGTAGCTTGGACAAGAAGCCAACGGTGGCAAACACGAGCGTACACACCCCCGCGAAGGGCCCAAAGCCAAACATCACGACAAACACAATCGCAATGATAACTTCTTGGAAGGTGCGCGAGAGCGTGATCAAGGCGCGGCAGAACAGATAGATCGGCAGTGGCGCGAGGTTGCGAGCGGCTCCGAAGCCAATCGGGATTGAGATGATGATGCCGATCACGGTGGCAATCACGGTCATTGTAAGGCTTTCGAGAATACCGGCCTGTATATCACTCCAGCGTGAGACGAAATCGGGCTGGAGAAATGCCGCCAGAATGCGTTGCCCGCGCTGGATGCCACGCGCCAGCCGTTCTGGATTAACCGTGACACTCTGGATCGCTAGCACAAGGTAGGTGAGTGCGCCTATCACCGTCACCCAGCGCACCAGTGGGTTGCGGATCAACGGCGGTTTGCGCCAGCGGCGGCTAGTGGCGACTGGGGCGATGCTTGCCATTGGTTGCGCTCCCCTTATAATGCTGGGCGGGGTTGCCCCGCGTCTTGGGCTACCATAGCTAGCACCGCGTCCTCGTCCGCAGGATCAGCCTGCCGATTGCGATCCCAATCTTCTTCGCCGTAAATGGTCGTGAGCTGGGCTGTGGTCAAGCCTTCCGGTGGGCCATCATAGACAACTGACCCTGCCCGCAGCCCAACAATCCGCTGGGCATACATCTGCGCGAGGGGCACATCGTGGATGTTAATCACCACCGCTAAGCCCCGCTCTTGGGCTAGCTCGGTGATGAGCCGCATGATCTGGCGGGATGTTTTCGGGTCGAGGCTGGCCGTTGGCTCATCTACAAGCAGCAGGTCTGGGTCTTGAAGCAACGCCCGTGCAATCCCAACTCGTTGCCGTTGCCCGCCAGAGAGCGCATCGGCCCGCTGATCTACAAAATCGAGCAAGCCTACCCGCTCCAACAACTGGAACGCATTGTCCACATCCGCCTGTGGATACCGGCGCAACCAGCTCTGCCAGAAGTTGACGTAGCCGAGCCGCCCCGACAACACATTTTCCATCACCGAAAGCCGCTCAACGAGGGCATATTCCTGAAAAATCATCCCAATCCGGCGACGAATGTGGCGCAAGCCGCGTGTCGAGAGGCGTGTAATCTCCGTATCGCGGAGCCAGATTTGCCCTTCGCTTGGCTCAACAAGGCGATTGACACAGCGGATGAGGGTGCTTTTCCCTGCTCCCGATGGCCCGATCAGGGCTACGACTTGCCCTTCCGGAACGGTCAGGTTGATCTCTTTGAGGGCTTGATTCCCAGTTGGATAGCGTTTGGATACGTGCTGAAGACGTAGCATAGATTGTTCCTTTTAGGCTATAATCTTACAAATAACGCGAGGATGTGGTACAGTATGGCTGCACCACATCCCCACCATTGGTACTCCTGATCGTGGATGCGCTTACGGCTGCGTGTAGGTCACGCCGAGAGCCTTGTCAATTTCGCGGATCACCCCCCAGTACTCTTTGTAGGTGATCGGAATAAACTGGGCTTCCCCTGATTTGCTAAACTCAGCTTCGAGCGACGTGCCCGCCCAGTCAAAGCTGAAGAAGGCTTCACGCACCTTCTCAGCAAGTTGGGGGTCAAGGTTATAGACGTAGCCATAGCCAGTGGTCGGGAAGGTCTCTGATTTGTAGATTGTGCGAATCTGATCAGCTTGGACAACTCCCCGCTCAATCATACGTTTCATTACCGAGTTTGCAATTGCGGCAGCTTGATAGTCTTCGTTGGCAACACCCAAGATTGAGTTGTCGTGGCCACCGGAGAAGACCGCCGTGTAGTTCTCACCTTCGCGCAAGCCAAATTGCGAGTCAAGCAAGGCTGAAGGAGCCTTGAAGCCAGAGTTAGACGTAGGCTCGGTGAAGGCTACTTCACGCCCATCAAGATCAGCAAGCTCCTGAATATCACTATTGGCTGGAACAATAATCTCCATCTCATAGCCATATGAGCCATCGGCTTTGGCCATCATTGCAAATGGCACAAAGCCGGCAAAGTTGACGGCAAAGGGGTTGCTCCCAGTGTTGAAGCCAGCGACATGCAGCCGACCAGCTCGCATCGCTTCAAGCTGAGCTGCATTTGAGTCTACGGCGAAGAACTCAACTTTCTTGCCGGTAACCTTTTCCATGTGGGTCAGGAAGTCTGACCACGCTTCGCGGTAGACGGAGGGGTCTTCCACAGGAGTGTAGGCAAAAATGATGGTATCTGGATTGACGAATTCGGCTGGGTTCTTAGGCGGGTCAGCCACAAGATCGCCATCCTCATCGCAGAAGCGGGCATCCATTTCGGGCGGGCGCGGGCACTCACCGGTGCTTGCGGCGGGGGCGGCGGGGGCGGTCGTGGGGGCTTCGGCGGCAGGCGCGGCGGGTGCGGGCGCGGCAGGCGCACCACCACACGCCGCCAATATCATCATAACCATCATCACAAGCGAAACCATGCGAACTGTGCGTAGCATAAGGTGTGTTTACTCCATTCAATCTTAGGTATTGACACTATATCAACCAGCATTGATGAGTATACGCAACAGGTGTTATGGCTGTGTTATCGGAATGTTAATGCCACGTTAAGTTTAGCTGCTTGCGATATGCTTGGATCCAGCAAGACACAGGCACAGGCGGGAGTGCCTGCGCCACTGCATCGCCTACTGCCGTAGCTCTAGCACCATCGCTACTTCGTCGCAGCGATCCTGCTTGAAGCACAGCGAACAGTCCTGCCAAATCTTGTGCGGCAGGCGCAGGCGCGGCACTTCGCGGAAGCCCAGCCGACTGAAGAAGGTGACCCGGCGAGTCAGGGCAAACAAGGTGGGGATGCCCAACTCCTGCGCCTCAACGAGTAACGGCGCGATCAGCTGCCGCCCCAAACCGTAGCCCTGAAAATCGGGGTGGATCACCACGCTAATTACTTCGGCCAGATCGCGCCATGTAATCTTGAGCGCAGCACAGCCGATCACTTCGCCGCTAGCCTCAGCGACATGAAAATCACGCACACGGTTGTACAACTGATCCATCGTTTTGGGCAGCATTTCGCCCTGCACCGCGTAGTAGTTGATCAATTCGTACAAGCGCGGCACATCATCCACGCGAGCCCGGCGCATCTGTACGGGTGCAGGCGGCGCAACTTTCAGGCGCGGCAACTGCACCGGCGGAGCATAGGGGGCCATGTGTACATTCACGGTCACAGTGATTCCTCATTCCAATGGATAAGGCTTGCGCCAACGGATACCGTAGATGATTCAATGAGTAGGAGTATAGCACGCTCAAATCCGAATGAGAAGGGGGAGAGCTTAGATCATTTGCACAAATTGGAGCCAGTGCAGGCGCAGGCGGACGACCGCCTAGCTACGGTGCAAGATCGCAAACTTGACCAGTTCAAACCATGCCAGTGTGCCACACAACAATAGCCCGATTGCGCCATCGCGCCAGCCACCGAGCTGGACATACCGCCGCCAGAACTCGCGGGCGGGTGCGCCAAGATAGTTGCGCCAGCGTGTGCGCCGCCCCTGTATGGCGAGGATGCGGGCTTCGGCGAGGGCGTAGCGGCTCTGCTTGCGCCACAACTCATCGAGCCGCTCAATGTTCAGGTGATACAAATGCTGGGATAGGTGCGCTTCGTCGCCATCCAATATGGCAACTTCGTGGACGTGTTGGGTGGGGTCGTAATGGGCGCGGCTACGGCGCAACAGGCGCAGCTGCGGATCGGGATACCAGCCCCCGCCCCGCACCACGTGCCCAAAGAAGCTGTTGTAGCGCGGAATGCGATAGCCTGCGATAACATCGGGAGGGGGCTGCTGAAGCCGGGCAATCAGTTCGGCGGCAAGCTCCGGTGTCACCCGCTCGTCCGCATCCACGCAGAGCACCCATTCGCCCCGACACAGCGCAAGGGCCCGATTGCGCTGCGCCGGAAAACCGCGCCATTCCTCGCAATAGACGTGTGCGCCAGCCGCCCGCGCAATGGCGGCGGTGGCATCGTGGCTGCGCGTATCCAGCAGCACCAGTACCTCTGCCCCTAGCTGTGTCCGCAGCGGTGCAAGGCTCGCAAGGCACGCTCCGATGTGGGCGGCTTCATTGCTGGCGAGAATGGCTACCGAGAGGAGCATCAGTGTCGCCCGTTACTTCCCGCCCCAGCCGCTCGAAAAGACGCTCTGCCCACTGCCCGTGTCCTGCGGGATGCGGTACATCCAGCGCACAATCTGATCGGCGGCAACAAACATAATGATTAACGCCTGCACAATCTTGATCAGGTCAATCGGCAATTCGGCACGCACCTGCATCAGCTGTGCGCCCGTCAGCAAGCCGCCCCATAGCAAGCCGGCCGGAATGATCGCCAACGGGTTGCTGCGAGCAAGTAGCGCAACGGCAATCGCATCGAAGCCAAGCCCAGAGAAGAATTCGGTTTTCAATGCACCTTCCACGCCCAGCACCTCGCCCGTGCCTGCCAGTCCGGCGAGCATACCGCTCAAAACCATCGCTAGGATAATGTTGCGAGGCACGCTCATGCCTGCGTAGCGCGAGGCAAAGGGATTGACCCCCACTGTACGCAGCTCAAACCCGATGGTGGTGCGATAGAGCAGCCACTGCACCAAAAACACAAGGGCAATCGCCAGCAGGATACCGGCATGCAGGTTCGTACCAAATAGAGTGGGCAGGCGGGCACTCTGCTCCACAAAGAACGAACGCGAGCCGCTTGAGTCGAGCGGATCGCCGAGCAGGGTCGGGTTGCGGCTTTTGATCAGCCAATCGGTCATGCGGATCGCAATGAAGTTGAGCATGATCGTCGTAATCACTTCGTGTGCACCGGTGCGGGCTTTCAACACACCCGGAAGGCCGCCCCAGAGTGCCCCACCCAATGCACCGGCAGCAATGGCGAGCGGGATGTGGATCAGCGGCGGTAGTCCGGTGAAGCTAAAGCCGACCAGCACCGCCATCACCGAGCCAGCATAGAGCTGCCCCTCTGCGCCGATGTTGAACAGCCCGGCTTTGAAGCCGAGTGCGACAGCCAAGCCTGCAATGATAAATGGTGTGGAGCGGATGATCGTGCGTTCGATGGCCCGCGGCGAGCCGAACGATCCCGCCCACAGCCCCGAAAAGGCAGCGATGGGGTCTTTACCCGTCAGCCAGATAATCACTGCGCCAATTGCTAGCGCAGTGATAACCGCCAGCACCGGCACGATCAAAGGGCCAATCAGGCGCAGCACAAACGGTTGTGGTGGCGGCGGCGTGGGTTGTGGTTGTGGCGGCGGCGGCGTGGGTTGTGGTGGCGGTGATGCATCACTCATTCGTAGGAACTCCCGGCTCAACAGTGGCGGTAACAGATTGGCTCAGATCGGCATGGGGCGCAGGCGTGGTGAGTTCACCACGCGCAGGGTGCTGTCCCCCTGCCATCAGCAAGCCGATCTGCTCGCGGGTGGCTGCGCTCGCTTCGAGCACCGCAATGATCTTGCCGTGATACATCACTGCAATACGGTCTGAGAGGGCAAGAATCTCATCTAGCTCGGCGGATACGAGGAGCACCGCACAGCCTTCGTCGCGCTTGCGGACAATCTGCTTGTGGATAAACTCAATCGAGCCAACATCTACGCCGCGGGTGGGCTGGGCAGCGATCAGCAGCTTGATTGGGCGGGTGAACTCGCGGGCGATAATCAGCTTCTGCTGATTGCCGCCGCTCAGGGCGGATGCGTGGACGTGGACGCTCGGCGTTCGCACATCGAAATCACGCACGAGCTGTTCGGCATAGCTCGTAACGGACTGTTCTTGGCGCACAATCCACTGGGCAAACGGTGGCTGATAATACGTCTCTAAGACGCTATTGTCGGTGAGTGGATAGACTTTCACAATGCCGTCACGCTGGCGATCTTCGGGCACGTGGGCTACCCCCATCTCGGTGATCGTGCGTGGTGCGTGGCCACCGATCTGCTGCCCTAGCACCTCAATCGTGCCCGCCGCAAGTGGACGCAAGCCGACAACCGCCGCCACGAGTTCCGTCTGGCCATTGCCTTGCACCCCCGCAATGCCCAACGTCTCACCGGCCCGCACTTCCAGATCAACCCCATCTACGGCGAGGATTTGGCGATCATCGTAGACGCGCAGATCGCTGATCTTTAGAACCACCTCACGCGGGTGTGGTGGCTGTTTCTCTACCTGAAGCATTACGGTGCGCCCGACCATCATTGCGGCAAGCGAGGCCTCACTCGCTTCGGCGGGGGTCGTTTCGCCCACGACCTTGCCCGCCCGCAGCACCACAATGCGATCAGCATAGGTCAGCACTTCGCGGAGCTTGTGGGTAATGAAGATGATTGACGTGCCCTGATCGGTCAACGAGCGCATCACCTTAAACAGATCATCGGCTTCTTGCGGGGTCAGCACGGCAGTGGGTTCATCGAGGATCAGAATATCAGCCTTGCGGTACAAGGCTTTGATGATCTCAACGCGCTGCTGGGCCCCAACGGGCAGATCGGCAACGAGCGCGTGTGGGTCTACCTCTAGTCCATGCTGGCGCGAAATCTCGCGGATCTGCTGCTCGGCACGGCGGCGATCTAGGAAGGGGCCGCGCAGCACTTCTGCCCCTAGCATAATGTTCTCGGCCACAGTCATTACGGGCACGAGCTGGAAGTGCTGATGCACCATCCCAATCCCCAAAGCAATCGCCTCATGCGGGGTATCTACGCGCACCGGCTGGCCATTGACGAGGATTTCGCCTTCATCCTGCTGGTACAGCCCGTAGAGAATGTTCATGAGGGTGGATTTGCCTGCGCCATTCTCACCTAGCAAAGCGAGGGTTTCGCCTTTGTGCAGGCGCAACGAGACATTGTCATTGGCGATTACGCCGGGAAAGCGTTTGGTGATGCCGCGTGCTTCAAGCACAATCGGGCGATGCGCTCCGTTCGAGCTGGGCATAGGCAACCTCTTTCTGTTGCGGAGCTGACGCATTGGTGAATGCAAAGCCGCTGCATTCGGTAGCTACATGGGATACGCACTTGTTCAAGTAGTATACCAGACAAATCGCGCCCTGCAAACGTACCCCGCGAAGTATACGGCGCTTGCCGTCGCGGCCAAGATTTGCTACAATCAGAGAGTATACGTTCGTTGGGGCGGGTCGCATAGTTGGCCTAGTGCGCGGCACTGGAAATGCCGTAGGGTGTTACACACTCTCGTGGGTTCAAATCCCACCCCGCCCGCCATTGCTGTTAGTGATCCTCTCGCGCCTAGCTTCCCATTGCCGCCCGCGCCGCTTGACAGATGCAAATTCCCCGCTATACTTAGTGTGGAAAATACACTATATACCCAAGAGATGTCCGATGCGTGAACCTTCCACAACGTATGATCCTGCACAGTACGAACGTCCATCTGTGACCGTAGATGTGGTAATCTTCACCCTGCGGAACCGCGAACTGCACTTGCTGCTCGTCAAGCGTAGCCGCTGGCCCTTCGAGGGCTTTTGGGCATTACCCGGCGGCTTCATCGAAATGCACGAAAATCTGGATGATGCCGCCCGCCGCGAATTGGAGGAAGAAACGGGCGTGCGCGATGTGTACCTCGAACAGCTCTACACCTTTGGCGAACCCAAGCGCGATCCGCGCACCCGCGTGATCAGCGTGGCCTACATGGCCTTGATCCGCGCTGATGCTCACCAGCTGCGGGTGAGCGAGGAAAGCACCGATGTGCGCTGGTTTCCGGTGCGTGAGCTGCCCCACCCGCTCGCCTTCGATCACGATCAGATCACCGCCTACGCCCTCTCGCGGTTGCGTTCCAAGCTGGAGTATACGACGCTGGCGTTTCAGCTGCTGCCCGAAGTCTTTAGCATCCTTGAGCTGAAAGATACCTATGAACAAATCCTCGACGAGCAGCTTGATAAGGGCAACTTCTACCGCAAAATTAAAGAAGCTGATGTGCTGGAGGAGACCAATCTGACCCGTGAAGGACGGGGCCGCCCGACGCGCCTGTGGCGGTTTAAGCCCGAACGCGGCGACAAGCAGTTTGTCTTTCGCTGGCGCGAAGATCGCAACGATGACCGCGATAGTGCCACCGCAGTGACCCCAACCCGCAAGGAGGATTAAGCATGAGCCTTGAGATTCTGGTGGCGCAAGTGCGCCCGTACAAAGGAGACTACGCCGCAAACCTCACCCAAGTGGCGGGTATCTTTGCCCAACTCGATCAGCTTCGCCCGCGTCCGGCAGTGCTGGTGCTACCCGAAACGGTGCTATCAGGCTACTTCCTCGAAGGCGGCGTGCGCGAGGTTGCCCGCACCGCAGGCACAGTTGCCGCCGATGTGCAGGCGCAGTATGTCGGGGTGTGTGGGCTGGATGCGCCCACGTTGGACATCGTGATCGGTTTCTACGAACTTTACCGCGACCGCATGCACAACAGTGCCCTGTATGCCACACTCAACGGCACACTTCCCGATGGCAGCACCGGCGTGATCGTGCGTCACGTCCATCGCAAGGTGTTCCTGCCGACGTATGGGGTCTTTGATGAGGGGCGGTTTGTCGAGCCGGGCCATCAGGTGGTTGCCTTCGATACTGATTATGGGCGTGTGGCCATGTTGGTCTGCGAGGATGCGTGGCACAACGTTACCGGCTTGATCGCCGCGCTCGATGGGGCGCAGATCGTCTATGTGGTGAGTGCCTCGCCTGCGCGGGGCACACGCGGGTCACGGCCCGGCAACGTGGCGCATTGGGAAGACCTAATTCGACGTATTGCCGATGAGCAGGGCGTATTTGTCATTTTATCTCAACTCGTCGGCTTCGAGGGGGGCAAAGGCTTTGCGGGCGGCTCAATGGTGATGGGCCCACGCGGCGATTTGCGGGCCACTGCGCCTTTATGGGATGATGCCCTGCTGCCTATCTCGCTCGATCTGGACGATCTGATACTGGCCCGTGCTGATGCGCCCTTGCTCGCCGATCTGGAGACGATGCTGCCGCATATGCAGCGCGAGATCGAGCGGGCTGCCCAGCACATCCCCGCCCGTGTTGAATGGGACAGCCCCCGCCCAGCGCGTGGGCCCGTATCACCTGTTCCGCGCCATACCACCACGAGTAACGGGCAGACCTACCCCACCCTGCCGATAATCACCGCCCCCGCCTTCGATCCGCAGGCTACCGACATTTTAACGATAGATGCGGTGCTGGTTGAGCAGTGGCTGATTGGCTTCCTGCGCGACGAAGTGACTCGGCGGCGCGGTTTCAAGCAGGTGGTGTTAGCCCTCTCTGGCGGGGTAGACTCGACCCTCGTGGCCTACCTGTGTGCCAAAGCATTTGGCGCGGCGCAGGTGCTCGCCCTACGGCTGCCCTACCGCACGAGCAGTAGTGAAAGTCTTGATCACGCGCAGCTCGCAATTAGTGATTTGGGTATTCGCTCCACAACTATAGATATTTCGCCGGCCGTAGATGGCTATGCCAATCACGACCCCGAAATGGATGCACATCGCAAAGGCAACATCATGTCGCGCACGCGCATGATTGCCCTATTTGATTACTCGCAGAAGTTGCGGGCATTGCCAATTGGCACAGGCAATAAAACCGAGCGGCTGTTTGGCTACTTTACGTGGCACGGCGATGACTCGCCGCCCGTCAATCCGATTGGCGATCTGTTTAAGACGCAAGTCTGGCAACTAGCTCGCCACGTTGGTGTACCCGATGTGATTGTAGACAAGCCCGCCAGTGCCGACTTGATCGTGGGGCAGACGGATGAGGGCGATCTGGGGATCAGCTACCCCGATGCCGACCGCATCTTGGCTTACCTGTTGCAGGGCTACCGCCCCGAACAGCTGATTGCGCGGGGCTTTGCGGCCGACAAGGTGCGGCTGGTCAAGCGGCGCGTGGATAGCACACACTGGAAACGCCACCTACCGAGTACGGCGATGCTCTCCGATACGGCGATCAATGAGTATTATTTGCGCCCGTTGGATTTCTGAGAAGGATACCTCTGCCGATGCTGATTGCACCTGAAGCCACGATTTATCAAGGCGACTGTCTGGATGTCCTGCGGCAGTTTCCCGATCATACCTTTGATCTGATTCTCACCTCGCCGCCCTATGCCGATAGCCGGGCCGCAACCTATGGCGGAATCCACCCAGATCGCTATGTCGAGTGGTTCCTGCCCCGCACCGCCGAGTTCCGGCGCGTGCTGAAGCCAACCGGTACATTCATCTTGAACATCAAAGAGAAAGCCGTCAATGGCGAGCGGCACACCTACGTGCTTGAACTGATCCTCGCCATGCGCCAGCAGGGGTGGCTCTGGACCGAAGAGTTTATCTGGCATAAGAAGAACTGCTACCCCGGCAAGTGGCCCAACCGCTTTCGGGATGCGTGGGAACGCCTGCTCCAATTCAACACCCAGAAGCAGTTCCACATGTATCAGGAAGCGGTGATGGTTCCGGTGGGCGATTGGTCTAAGAGTCGCCTTGCCCGCCTGAGCGAAACCGACCAACGCCGGGATCCATCGAAAGTGGGGAGCGGCTTTGGCAAGAAGATTGCAAACTGGGTTGGGCGTGATAAGGTTTACCCCACCAACGTGCTGCATCTCGCAACGGAGTGTGGCAACCGCCAGCACAGTGCCGTCTTTCCCGATGCCTTGCCCGAATGGTTTATCAAGCTCTTTACCCAAGCTGGGGATTGGGTGCTCGACCCGTTTGTCGGCTCAGGCACTACCTGCGCCGTTGCCCGCCAATTGGGTCGCCACAGTGTGGGCATAGACATTGTGCCGGAGAATTGCGAGCTGGCTCGTGCCAAGCTCAGCGTGCCGTTGCAGCCGCGCCTGCTGGAAGAGAACGAGCGTGGCTTGTCAAACTGTATCCCTACCTAAGAAAGGAACCCATACCGATGTCAAATCTTGCTACAACTGCCGTGCCCTTCCTCGCCTATCTTGATGCGTGGTACGCTACCCTCCCCGATCTGTCGCTCGACGAATTGATCGGCGCACACCCCGAACAGGTTGCGCTGATCTCGGTGGACATGATCAATGGCTTCTGCTTCGAAGGCCCCCTTGCTAGCCCGCGTGTCGCCAAGCTGGTTGCGCCGATTGCCCAGCTATTTACTGCAGCGAATGCACGTGGCGTGCGGGCGATGCTCTTTGCCCAAGATACCCACAGCCCCAATGCAGAAGAGTTCCACGCCTACCCGCCGCACTGCATCCGTGGCACCTCCGAAAGCGAAGCTGTGGATGCCCTCAAGCAGTTGCCCTTCTACGACCGGATCACAATTGTCGAGAAAAACGCGCTCAGTGCCATGATTGGCACGCGCCTGCTGGATTGGATCACGAACCATTCGCAGGTGCAGACGTATGTGGTCGTTGGCGATTGCACTGACTTGTGTGTGTACACCATGGCCATGGATCTACGGATGCATGCCAACGCGCACGATCTGAAACGGCGCGTCATTGTGCCTGCCGCCGCCGTAGATACCTTCGATACCCCGCTCGATGTGGCTGCACAGCTTGGCATCAAAGCCCACCCCGCCGAGCTGCATCATGTGCTCTTCCTGCACCATATGGCCATGAATGGCATCGAAGTGGTGCGTGCGTTAACTAGCTAGGGCGAGCTAACAATGAACAATCGCCCGCGCTGCCCTTCACACGCATGCTAGCTCGTCACTGCGCTACAGATCGTAACCGTGAGCCGCAGTTGGATGAACCAAGCCTCGCCCATCGCTTTGGCAGAGTTGCCCGAACCCCTGTCGCGCACCCATTTGACATTGGTTCTGAAAGCGAGTATGCTTATATTTGGTAGCTACTCGACTACTAGATACGCTTGACCAATCAAAGGAATTACTGATTGTGACGTTTGCACTGCCCTACATCTGTATCTACCGAGCATCGGCCCAAGTTGGCTTGACGCGAGCGCAACCGTGGGTATGCTCGGCATCTTCGGCCATCGCTCGGCGGTGCAACACTCGTGTGCAACGGAGCTTCAGTGTGCCGCACAGGCGTACTGGGTGCGACCACGCTAGCCATCAGCAAGCGCAGACGATCCGTGCGCGACAGGCAGTGTCTTCTGCCAGCCCCGATATAAGAATGGCTCTCTAGGCAAGGTGCTGTACCGCCTCCTGTGAGAGCCTTGTTGTAGCTTTAGGTACGACAATGGTTCAATGAGGAGGTTTGCCTTGCGTGTTCTTGTGCTTAATGCAAGTTACGAGCCACTGCAAATTATCCCCGTGCGGCGAGCAGTCATCCTACTTTTGCAAGAGAAAGCGGAACTTGTTGAAGCAGCTGAGCAGCAGCTCCGCGCCGCTGGCTTCTCGATGGATGTGCCGCTGGTGATCCGCTTGGTGCGCTATATCCGCATCCCGCGCCAGATGCGCCTGCCCTGTTCACGGCGCGGCGTACTTGCCCGTGACCGCGAAACGTGCCAGTATTGCGGCGGTCAGCCGGGCCGAATCAACTTGACCATTGACCACGTTATTCCCCGTTCACAGGGCGGCATTACCGTCTGGGATAACGTGGTGACCGCCTGCCGCGAGTGTAACCGCAAGAAGGGTGGGCGTACTCCCGAACAGGCCAATATGCCGCTCCGCAACGTGCCGCGTCAACCGCAATACGTTGCCTTTGCCTTACTCGGTGAACTGGAACGCCACGACGTATGGCGCAAGTATGCCTACACCTAAGCCTCGATCCCTCGCGCCGTGCCAGTCGAATGGGACGGCGCGTGCCCAGCTTGGTACAGACCCGTGCCTGCGGTATGCAGTTATTGACGACGATAAACCTGTTCTTTACCGGTGTTGACCATACTGCGACTAAGATTGTACCCTCCCTTGACTGACACGCCGCAACGAGCATGCTATGCTTAGCGTAGAGTCAATGAGCAACCGCAAGTTTCACGCTGATTGACATCCCAGAACGGGGTGCAGATGCGATAGCCCCCCCTAAGCATCTGCCTCCGTCTTACTTTGCCCTGCACCCATTCCCAACCTCAATACAGCACAACAGCCAGCACGAATGCTGGCTGCCGCTCTGAACGTCTTATCGGTTCCAATCAATCAATGTGATCAGCAATTGGATCAACTTAAGCCTATGGTGCGCGGAACTGCTTCTTGCGGCGGTTGCGCTCAGCACGGCGGCGTTTCTCTTTACGCTGCTCGCTCTTGGAAATGAAGTGCATCTTGTCGCGGTAGATTTTGGTGATGCGCTCAGAAACTACCCCCTTGTTAAAGCGGCGTAGCATCTGGTCAACGGTTTCGCCCTCGCGTCGTTCTACTTTCATCGTTGCTTACGCTCCATATAGCCCTGTCCGGTGCTCTATGGCGGAATCGTGCGTCACCTCCTCCCGCATCCGCGTG
>CALCJV010000089.1 GCA_937967405.1 uncultured Chloroflexales bacterium
ACACTGGAGACAACTGCCGATCACCCCTTCTACGTGGATAAGTATGGCTGGATGGATGCGGGTGAACTCCCAACCGGTGCGCCGATCAAGAGCTTGAACAAGTCGGCGAATGGCGTAGTGCAGGATGTGCGGACACTTGCATCAAGCCAACCAATGTACAACATCACAGTTGACGAAGCCCATACCTACTACGTCGGTGATGGCAAGTGGCTGGTGCATAACTGTAAATTATCCTATGAATTAAAACCCTATAAAGAGGGTGGAGGACATCACGCACTTGCTAAATCAGCCTTCAAAGGCGATCCTAATTATAATCCTCGAGAAGTTCTTGCTTTACCAAATAGTGAGCTAAAGAGGCTTGGTATCAACCACGATAAGATATCAGCAGCACAGCATACTCTGTACAGTGAATTTGCTAAAACAGGGAAAGATCTCACGTGGAAAGATATGAAACAAATCGAAGTGGCTGCTTTTATGCAGGGCGGAGATAGAGCGACCTTAGAGCTTGCAGAGGATGTGGTAAACAAAACCCAGCAAGAGCTGAAGAAAAGGGGTGTTCAGATTCGACGAACACCTTGGGGGAGTAATAAATAGACTCCTCTCTAGCCATAACAGGTTGTTAGGATTGACGAGTTACTCGCTATTTATTTTGAGTTCAATCTCACAATAGGGAGACACACCCATGCCACAGCGCACCCACCGGACTACGGCACTGCTCATCGGACTGATCGTGCTGCTGCCCCTGCTCGCCATCGCCTATGCGCGGGCAGCCACGCTCATCCCGCTCGGCACCGCGCAGGACAACATCCGCACGGCGTACCGCACCAGCGGCGCACACAGCCGTGAGTACGGGCGGCTGCACTGGGCCCAGCAGCCCTTTCTGCTGGATGATACCCGCTACCCCGCCGGTACCCTGATCGCCCCCGACGGGATCACGGGCACGGGCTTCACCAGCAGCGTGCTGAGCGAGACGGTTGCCGTGCGCCCCGCGCTGGCGGTGCAGTCCATCGGTACGCGCATCGCACTGCTGCGCTCCACCGTCAGCGATCCCGCCTACGGCAACGCGGCGTGGGAGGTCGCCGACTTCCGCGAGGTGCTGGAGAACTACCTCGATGGCGAACTGCGCTACGACATCCTCGATGAAGCCGCCCTCGCCACCGCCGACCTGTCCGGCTATCGGCTGGTGATTGCGCCCGCGGTGCGCTGGGGCAACGAAGCCGATGTGCTTGCCGCCCTGCCGCCCGCCGCCCTTGAGAATCTCGCTGCGTTTGTGCGTGGAGGGGGCTTCCTCTATGCCCACGCGAATGGAGCCATCATTGCCGAAGCGGCGGGCTTGCTACCGCCCAGCACGGTTGACCTCACCGCCCCGCTCGAACTCGCCGCCGATGCGCCACTCAACACCGGTACAATGCGCGTGCTAGATGCCACCTCGCCACTGGCGTATACGTGGCTCACCGATACCCTCTACCTGCTCACTAGCCCCACCTATCGCCCTGCCGCACCACTCCAAACCATCGCCGCCTACACCAATCTGGCTGGCGGTGCGCCATCCCCCGCAATTGTCAGTGGGCAAGTGGGGCAGGGGCGCGTGATCCTCGTGAATGGCCACCCCACCGCTTTGACTCAGCGCAGTCAACTGCCAATCTTCATGAATGCCATCTTCTGGGCCTTGGGCAGCCCCGCTGAGCTGTATGGGCAGGCCATCCAGACGTATAATCCAGAACTTGACCCGACCCTGCTGCCCGGCTATGAGCAAGTCCCCATCAGTGCCACGTTGACCTTCAACAACCTGTGGGATACGCCCCTGCGCGATGTCGTAATTACCGAAACCATTGCAGCAGGTTTCACTGTGCTGCCTGATACAATCCGCCCCTACGCAGGGGTGTATGCCACCTATCAGGTGGCAATCATCACTAGCACCAATGGCACGCAGATTGTCTGGAGCTTTGCTGAGCTACCGCCAGAGCCACTCACGCTTAGCTTCCGAGCCGTCACCGATATTGACACCCTGCAAAGCGGGCTAGTCACGTTTGCGACGGGGACGGCGGCCTTCGAGCACGATGACCGCCCCTACCGCATCCAGCACAAACCGTTCCAATTCACGGCGCGGATGGCCGCCCGGCTGCTGGCTGACCGCGACCTTGAACTGGATCGCATGTTTGGCATTCCATCGGCTGCCGACGGCGGGCTGATCTTTGATGTTGCCGTGCCAATTGAGAACAAAGAAGACTCGCCCGCCACCGATGTAATGATGAGCGATGTGGTCGTCTGCCTTGCGCCGATCCTTGCCCTTGATGACCAAGAGACCATTCTTGGGCAGAACAACGGCGAGACGATCTGGATTCACAATGAGCCATTCTTCTATAACGAACTCGACCACCCCTACCTCGCCCCCAATGGCTACACGCCCGGTCAGAGCATCCCGCTTGAGCAGTGCGATGGCCCACCCGCCGAATATGCCGTGCCCTACGGGGTGTATGGCGAAGTCGTGACCGATACCGTTGCCCTCGATGCGAAACGCTTGCAGGGCTTTGGCAACTACATCACGATCCCAATCAGCTACAGCCAATACATCAGCCTGACCGAACGCAATACGTTGCTGCTGCCCACCAAAGTGCTAACGTGGACGCTCGGTGGCTGGGCCGGCTACCACTACGAAGAACCCGCGATTCGCTACGGCATCCAATCGCAGGAACTCTTTGGGCGGCGCGTGACATTTGCAGGCGATCCCGGCATTGCCCCCGAAGATGTGGTGATACAGGGCACGGCAGGGAGCGTCTACACCCACGCGGGCGATACGCCAATTCCTTATGATGAATTTGTCACCTCGCGCAATGTTGCCTTCCCGCAGAGTGACCAACCCACCCAAATCACCTACCGTGACCTGTGGACGCGCCCACACACCGTCACCCTGCGCTCCGCCTTTTACGATCTCTTTAGCTGGGCATCCTGCCAGTGTGGCCCCAGTAACAGCGAGCAGCACGCCCGTATGAATGTCACCTTCGGCATGCAAGCCGACCTTGACCGCGACGGCACGCCCGAAAGCGACGTGCTCCTCTTCCCATCGCGCCTTGACCAGACCCACGTAGATATTCTCATCAAGAACCGCAGCGAGCAGGACACCATCCGCGCTGGCGAAATGCTGGTTGATTTGGGGATGTTTCGTGGGCTAGGTGTGCAGATCCTACCGCGCAATGGAACGTGGCAGCAGTCGTACCGCTCCAACAACAACGCCCAATTGGTTGAGGTGGTGCGTGCGGCGGGCTATGATCGGCTGCTATTCCAACACGGGATCGCACCGGCAGCAACGCAGGAGATTAGGGTTGAAGCCACGCTCAGGCCCTTTCCCGGACGCATGGTGGAAGGCATGCTCAAGCTGCACGACGGAGCGCGGATGGTCTATCGCCAGCCCTTCGCGGGGCAAAATCGCTACGAACTGTACGACTCGCGGGTGCAGGGCATTGTTGGCGCGGCGGCAGAACTGAGTATCCGCAAGCAAGGTACCCCCATCCAGATCAGCACCTATGGCGATACGCTCTACTACATCATTACCCTCGATGATCCGAGCGAGCCGCGCACCCTGCACCGCAACGGTGCGGGCGATCCATTCTTGCAATCGTATGGCTTCGGCGAAAGTGCCGCTACCACCTATGTCGGTGGACGCGAAGGCCGCGAGATATTGCATAGCATCGTGGCTCCCGGCGAACGCACGCGCATCCGCGTGGAACTGAACAACAACACTGCCCGCGAGTGGCGCAACATCCAAATTACGCCGCAAGCCCCAGTCGGCATCACCATTACGCGCAGTTATGCACCGCCGTATCCTCCGCCATTATTTGCCGATATTCCCTTCCTCTATCTTGAGACGATCCCCAGTGTGGGGCGAGCCGTGTACTACTTTGATGTAGAGGTAGATCGCTTCCATTTCAATGATGCGTATGGGGCAGAGCCAACCGGCCAACGCCTTGCGATTCCGATCAGCGTCACTGGCGAAGGCTTGCCGGAAGGCTTCCAGATTGCCCCCGCCCAGCTTGGCATTGCCCAGTCGGGGGCAGCAGTGACGTTCGTCTCTAGCCCAGCCCAAGCGATCAGCTTGAGCGATTACCTGCCGCCTGAAGTGACTCTCACTGGGGCAGCACTGGTGCTGGCGGCGGATGTCACCCGCCTGACGGAGGCAACCGATGATGCCACCAAAGCCGCGATCTTTGCAGCCTTTGGGCAACGCCTCGCGCCACGTGTGGATGCCGCTGGACAGGTACAGTTTGATCTACCCGCGCAGGCGTGGGAGCAACTGTATGCCCCCGGCACTGATGATCGCGTGCGCCTTGTAGCGCAAGCAACCGTGCGCCCCACCCAAGCTGGACCTCTGCTGGCCAACTACGGCGCAACCACCGTCTACACCGATGAGTTTGGGGTGGCGTGGCAAAATACCAGTGCGCCGTTTATTGCCGAAGTCAGTGGGGCGGTGATCCGCACAAGCTATACGTGTGCGGGGGTTACCTCTGCCGTTAGCGATGATCTCCGTGCCTGCCTGTTGGTAGCGGGCCGTGCAAACACGGTAGACCTCGTTGCTACGATTGCGAATGTCGGTGACTACCTCGCCCAAGATGTGACGGCGAGTGTAATCCTCACGGACGGCGTAACCATGCTGAGTACCACTCCCCTTGCGGCAACCCAAGCTCCCACCCTAACGTGGCAACTCGGTGACCTCGCACCGGGCGGGTTTGTGCGCGTGCAGGTAAAGGTACAGGTTGAGCTGGATGCAGCAGGCGTGCCGCAGATTGCTTTGAGTGATCGCCAACTCGCTCCCGTCGCCTTGATCGTGCGGAGCGAGGGCGAATTCTTCGAGACCTTTACCCAACGCTGGATTGCCGCGACCTTTGGTGCTGGCTATGCCCTGCCTGCCCTGCTGCTTGAAGGCGTGCCCGCAACCGCGACCCCGCCCGCAGCTACGTCTTCGCCAACCCCGTCGCCAACCGCGACCCCGCAGGGCAACGTGCCGCCGCGTCCGACGATGACAGGCGTGCCTGCGACCCCCACCACGAACCCACCCACCGCCACCCCCGTGCCGCCTGACGCACCAGTGCTGCGGATTGCCTATATGTGTCTGGGCGTGCAGCATGACCGCGCAGGCAGCCCCCCAGCCACCGATTGTTTGCTTGAACCAGATGCGGTCAATCAGGTACGGCTCCGCGTACATCTGACCAATATTGGGCAGGCAACGGCCGGTGATACGCGCCTCTGGCTAGGGCTACCAGCCGGGGTGCACGTGGTGCGTGCCGAGCCAACGCTCATACAGGATGGTCTGCGCCAGCAATGGCAGGTTGGCGACCTTGCGGCGGGCGAGCAGCGCAGCCTGTACCTCACGCTCCAGATCCCGCTCAATCGAACGAATGGGATCGCACAGGGGAGTCTCCCCACCGACGTGCTTGTGATCGAGACGGCACAAGCCCGCTATACCAACGGCGCACAAACTATTGACCAGACCCTGCCGAGCGGCTATACGCTGCTGGTGCGGCAGGCTCCGCCGAACATCAATGCCCAGCTTGCGCTGACGCTACGCTGCGTTGAAGTGCTGGCACCAGCTGACCCGCCAACGGCAGACTGCCACTTGCGGGCCGGCACCGACAATACCGTGCGGGTGCTGGCACAGCTCACCAACAGTGGCACGGCAACCGCAACACAGCTCATGCTGCGAACCCAACTCGGTACGGGCGTGCAGCTTCAGGCGGATGCTGGTGGTGTGATGCAACCCGATGGTAGTGTTGGCGTATGGGCAATAGATGCACTCGCTCCGGGAGTGCGGCAGGAAGCCGAACTAACCCTCGTGGTGCCTGCGGGGAGTTTTGCGGGAGGGCAGCAGGTGCTTGATCTGCTCACTCGCGCAACGGCGAACTATGTCGATCAGGCAGATAATCAGGCATATCAGCGCACGCTGTATCAGGCGTATACGCTCCCGATCCAGCCATCCAGCGTCGTACCAGCTGCCCAGAATGTGAGCTTCCTCCCAATTGTGCGGCGGGCTGCCAACACCGATCCGAATGAGCAGCCGCTGCCTGATCTGGTGGTACAGCAGGTGGTGGTAGAGCCAGCCCAGCCAGACACGGGAAGTCCGGCGCAGGTGCAGGTGACGGTGCAGAATGTGGGGACGGCAACCGCTACTGGGTTCTGGGTGGATCTGTTCATTGCGCCACAGCCAGTGCCGCTGCAAACGGGGCTACGCTGGGATATGGCATGTGTGCTAGATCCATGTCAAGGGATCGTTTGGGCGGTGTCAGGCTTGGCCGCTGGTGAGCACATCATCCTCACGAGCGACGCAGATCAGATTGCCACTGCCTACAGTAATTGGGATGGGCGGTTTGCCGTACCGGGCACGCACGATCTGTATGTGCTGGTAGATAGCTGGAATGAAGCCGATCTGGCGCATGGGGCGGTGCGGGAACTCCGTGAGGATAACAATGTGCTAGGTCTGCGGGGACTACCGATTACGGGGGTGCCGCGCCCACTGATCCAGATGCAGCAGCTGCCAGAGCGGCCACTACTGCCATAACACCGAATGTCCATCAGGCGTAGCAGGGGCAGGAATTGCTGTGCGAAGCCATAGCAGATGACGTAGTGTGACAGGGTTATGTTGGGCGACGCGCTAGCGCAGCACGGCTGAGATAGATTGCGCTGCCCCCCATCCCCGTCCTACCCCCTGTCACCCGTCACCAGCCCCTAACACGTAGCACCTGCCCCCCTGATACCTAACACCTGCCCCCTGATACCTAGCACCCGACTCCTACCCCCTAGTACCCAGCACCTGGCATCTAGCCCCCGCCGCCGCGCTCCCCCCCGCCGCCGCGCTCCCCCCCACCCCGCCCTGCCCCTTCCCACCTTGCCTCCCTTTCCCCCCCCCGCACGTGTCAAGGGTTACGCGAATCCAAGCGCAACATAGGGGGTGAGTATGTCCCACATCCGCCCCGTGCCTGCCCGCGCCGCCCTTCGTCCAGCCCCGAAACGCTTTACACTATTCCGCGTGCAATGCAGAATCCGGCGGCACGGCGGGTGTCAAATGATTGGTGCGGCGGGCGCGAAGCTGAGAATGCTTGACAGTGGGGGGCAGAGGGCGAGGTGGTAGGGGCTACAGGGGCGAGGTGTCAGGGGGCAGGTGCTAGAGGGCAGGGATGTGTGCAGCGTCGCGTTCTTTATGCGTTTCGCCTGCCCCCCATCCCCCCTTCGCGTTCTTCGTGCCCTTCGTGCCCTTCGTGGTTTGCGTTCCCGCCGCCTGACCCCTAGCACCTGACCCCTAGCACCTGACCCTTACCACCCGCCCCTGCCCCTCGACCCCTATCACGGCTGAGGTGGGCGCGGCAACACCCACCTCGGCGCACCAATACGGCGTGGCTCGCGGGCTAAATCTACCGTTGGATCAACAAGGCGGTGCGCCGGTCGCCCATTCAGGCTTACCCACACCTCCGCATAGACCTGTACCGCCGGATAGCCCTGTGCCTGCCACTGCCGCGCCAGATGCTGCGCGAACATGTGGATCAGATCAGGCTGGAACGCCATCTGTTTGGCTTGCTGCGGCGTAAGCATATCCTCTGGATAAACATGCCACCATTTCCCACTGACCGGATCGGCAACCACAAACATGGCACTGCCGGTCTTTTCGACCAGCATCACACGCCACGAAAAACGAAAGCCCGCTTCATTCCACAGCACATCACCCGCATACCCCCAGTGTCGGAGCGGAATCACCAGCTGCCCAAGTAGAAAGAGCGTCACAATCAGCCGCTGCCCCAACGTCGCCAGCAAGCATGGCGGCAGCGGCGGCTCAGCCGCATCTGGCAGGTTCCAAGCTAGCAGCCGCAGCGCGGGGCAGCGTTGGAGCCAGTGCCAAGCAACGGCGTAATCGCGGGTATCGAAGAAGACCAGCGTGCTGCCGATCATCAGCAGGGGAAACATGCCAATCGGGAACAGCCAGCCCGTTAGCGCGTGAAAGCCAACTACCATCAGATACGCTAAGGGGCGCGTGCGTCGCCACCAGAGCCACAGCGGAATCGTTAGATCAAAGAGCAGCCCACCCCAACTCATCACATAAGCCACCCACCCCTGCCCCAGCCAGAACCCCAATCCCGGCACTCCGAGTTGCTCTTGCAGCCAAATCCGTAATGGCAACGCATGCAGCAGCCAATCGGGATTGAGCTTAGCGATTCCCGCAAAGACGTACACCAATGCCAGCTGCCCCTGCACTGCCCACAGCATCCACACCGGAACGGTGGTTCGGGCGCAAGCTGGGCGGCGGCGCACATCCAGCGCGGCAGCGCGGTGCAACGGGAGCCATAGCAGCAGGAAGGTGAACAGCGACACAAAGTAGTAGTGGTTCAGATAGTAGGTACTATCGAGTAGCTCGGTGTAGGTGAAGAGCAGGCAGAACAGACCCATACTCAGGCGATAGGCACAGCCAGCGGCAATGCACAGCCCTAATACCGCCAGCAACAGGTAAACACTGGTGAGCAGGGGTGTAGGCAAGGGCACGACCCAGCCAAAGCCGGGATAGGTGAAATGGAAGCTAGGGACACCATACAGCGCATGCACCCAACCCTTGAGCACAAAGCGCAGCATACTAAGATACAAGAGTACGCCCAGCACCACCCGTAGCACCACAAGCGGCAGGATGCTGACTGGGCGGGTAAGCTGCTGCACGATCCGGTCGGCCTCAGTCACCATCCGTATCGCCAAAGGTGACCGTCACCCCCAGCACATTCGCCAGCTCGACTTTGAACAGCATCAGCAATGTGCGGCTCTCGGCGTAGGCGGTAGCAACCGCATCGGGATGCGTCGTAAGAGCTTGCTCAAGCGGCTCTGGAATAGCCGCCAAGGCTGCGCGGGTCGTCTCCGTCTGCGCTAGCAACTGCGCGGCTAACTCTGGGTTGGAGCGAGCATGCAGTGTCAGATACTCTGCCAAGCCGCCCGTAAGCAGATCACGTATCGCTTGCACGGTGGCAATCTGCGCCGCGAGCGCAACGCCAGTCCCAGTTAATTCGACCAGATCGGGCTGCACAGTACCGCCCGTTTTGCGCCCCAATGGTTCTCCTAGCCGCTGCTGCACAAGTACATCCAGCGCGTTGATTTGGGCATTAACGAGTTCGCTGAGGCCACTCCGGAGCTGGCTCCCTGCGCCATCGCTGGCAATAAAGGTGGCGCGATAGTTCTGCCCATCGGCGGCCCAGAAGTTATACAAATCGGTGGCGGTGCGGTGCAGATCGCCCGCCAGTGCAACGACATACTGCCCACGCCGTGCATCGGCTTGGAAGGCTGCGAGGGTTGTTTCAGGCGGTGTATCGAAGAGCAAGTAGGCCAATGCGGGCAAACCGCGTGAGGTTGCACCAAAGCGACTCACCTGTTCCGCCGAGAGGACGTTATCGTGGCTGATGTTCTCTTCAATGAAGCGCGTATTACTAGGATACTTGTTGACCGCACTCATCAATTGGGTACGGCGCACCGCCTCTGTACGGCTGAGCGGGAGCGGCTGCCACGCCACATACGTCGCGTGCCACGCCTGCTGCGCGGCGGCGAGGGTGGCTGGCGTAGGGTTGGCGGCAAGGGCTTCGCTTGCACTAAGCAGGGCGGCAGTCTGTTCGGCAAACGCGCTATACGCGGGCACAATCACCGTATCGGTGAGGCGCGTCAGAAGCGCACGCCGCGCTGTTGCGAGATCGGGGGCGGCAGTGGGCCCGACGCGGGCGGGCGAGCCACAGCCGCCAAGCAGTAGGGCAAAGCCAACTAAGAGCAACCTGAGCACGCGCATCAGAGTGACTCCAGAAAGGCAAGCAAGGCATCCCGTTCGGCTTGGCTCAGCTCAAGCACGCGCTGCTTGCTCGCCTCTGCTTCGCCGCCATGCCACAGCACCGCCTCAAGCAGATCGCGGGCACGCCCATCGTGCAGGTACGTTGTGTGCCTATTGACTGTACCAAACAGCCCAATGCCCCACAGCGGTGGGGTACGCCACTCGCGCCCAGTGGCGGCAAAGTCAGGGCGACCATCGGCTAGCTCTGGGCCCATATCGTGCAGGAGTAGATCGGTGTAGGGGAAGATGGTCTGGTGCGAGAGGGCTGGGATCGTCGGGTGGACTCCCGTTTGAAGTTGGGCCACATGACAGCTGACACAGCCAAGCTCGGTGAACAGCTGCTGCCCACGCAGCACATGCGGCTCAGCCCAGTTGCGGCGTGCAGGCACAGCCAGCGCACTTGAATAGAGCACGACTTTGAGCAGATCTTCGTCGCTAATCTCTGGCTCACCGCCGGATGGGGCATGCAGGCATTCCGGTTGGGCGGCGGTGCAGCTTGCGACGAAGCGCAGGCTAGAGGTGATCCCAATGTCACCGTTGAAGGCACTGGCCACCTGCTGGAGCAGATGCGGCTGGTTGGCTTTCCAGCCAAAGCGGCCCACCGCCACGCGCCCATTAAAGGCATCCCAGACATAGTTGGGGCGACCGGAAATCCCATCCCCGTCGCGGTCTGCCGGATCAGCAAGGGCGAGGATAGTCTCTTCTGGCACTGCTTCGAGCAACCCTAGCCCGATCATCTGATTGGCGACACGCGGCGACAGCATTGTTTCGGGGTGCAGCGCACCATAGCCTAGATGCGTGAGGGTGTAGCTGGGCTTGCGGAGGGTATAGGGCGTGCCATCAGCAAACATGCCCGTGATCTCCGTATAGGTGATCGCCACTTGCCCTTCGGGTGGCACGCCTAGCACTGCGTGGGTCTGGAACTGCCCGCCATAGGTTGGCTCTGGTACGGGTGCTCCGGTCAAATCGCTACCGGGCACACTCAGCCGGATCAAGAAACCGGTGGGCGAATCGGTGGGGTCAGCAGGCACGCGCCCACGCCCATCAAGGAAGTGGCAGCCTGCACACGAACGCGCATTGAATAGGGGCCCTAAGCCATCACGGGCGGTTGTCGAGGCGGGCGCAGTAACCCAGTTCTGATTGAAGAAGGAGTTGCCAACAAAAAACCGCAGTTCCTGCTCACGTTCTAAGCCGGGCACGGGTTGGCTAAAGGCGTTGCGGGTCGTATCAAAGACTGTCGCTTGCCCACCGGATAGCTCCTCGCGGGTAGTCGGCGCAAGGGGCATATCGGCAGCGGGGGCAGGGCGTTGGCTACACGCTGAACCGATCAGCAATGCGAGCAACAGCCCGCCCGTCAGCCAGCGCAGGCGGGCGGCGGGCGCGAGATGAGGCAACCGGGACATGAAGCGTTCCTTTCATCGGTGGGCTACGCTGGAACCACAAACTCTGCTTAACCTACGCGGATGCCAGTGACACGCGGTACGAACGAGAGAGAATTCGCACCGGCGTACCACTGCCATCCGCTGTGAACATTGCCAGCGTGACCACAGCCTCACTCTGGCAGGGCAGTGTTAATCTGTACACCGAGCGCAGTGGCAATCTCGGCGAAGGCATCGCCCTGATCCTGCAATAGATACACCGTGTCGAGAATCTGCGGGCGCGTGTTGGTGAGGATGATGCCTTGATCGAATGGCACATGGATGGTTTCGACGGCGGTCTGGACCTGTTCGGAGAGAGCTAGCACTCGATCATTCAGTTCAGGATCAACCAGCGCAACCACATGCTGTAAGCCCGTGCCTTCAATCACCCGCCCATCGAGGCGGGTGTAGCTTCCCAGATAGACATTGCGAATGCCCTGTGCATTAGTGATGATGTCGCGGTGGGTGTTATCACTGAAGCAGGAGTGCTCGTCTTCTTGATCTTGATTATCTAGAGCGGTAAAAATACGCTCCCCCGCCAGTTCGGATTTGCTCAACACGCCCATGCCAGTCAAAATCCTGCGGGTCGCTTCTTCGGGTGCTAGCGCAAGGAACGCGGCGCGGTAGGTGTCGGGCTGGTTTGGCTCCCACGCCGCAACTAGTTCTTCGAGATGCTGTACGAGGAGATCGGCGGTAGCCAGCAAGTAGGCGGCGCGGCGTTCTGGGTTAGCAGCCGTACCGCCCTTGATGTAGTCGGTGTAGGGGCGATCACCGGGGCCGTCATCGTTGAAATCTTGCCCCCACAGCAAAAACTCAATGGCATGGTAGCCGGTGGTTACGCTCTCTTCTGAATCAACTTGGTTGAGTTCGACCAGCAGCTCCTGCGTAATTTCGGGGTACTGCTCAGAATGGTTGATGATGCCCGCATTCGGCGCACCTTCGACATAATCTATAAAGGCTTCATCGAGCGGCCATGAGTTGAGCAGGGCTTCGGGGCCATCCTCGCCATCAATCGGACCGCCATAGAAGCGGTAGACTTCAGTCTGGCCATACGGTTCTTGGGCGGCGAGCCACGCCAGCTTTGCAGCTTGGTGGGTGGCTTCAGATGGATTGGCGATAAAGGCATCCAGTGCCGCACGCAGGGTTTGAGCCGTAGTTAGCGAATCAACATAGCTGGCGTAGACAATCTCGGCGTAGGTCTCAGCAAAGGCGTGTTGCACACGCGCAAGGTCGGCCGGTGTGTCGGATGCGGCCGGTGCGGTCGGCGCAGCCCCGCACCCCCATAGGACGAGCGGTACGAACAGTCGAATCAGGACAGATACACGGGTGGACATACACTTCTCCTCTCGGCCCGCTGAAGTGCATGCATCTTCGTAGAGCCGATCTCCGAGTGTTGTATACTAAAAACTATATTATTTAGTGTATACTAATAAAAGGAGTTTGTCAATTCGCAGCTAGCCCTGCTCGCGCTCTGCCGGAAGCTGGAGCATGCCCAACTGATCTGCGCTCAAGCGATAGGCTTGGCCGTAGCCCCCGATGTAACGGGCATGTTGGGGGCTGAACCGATACAGGGCAAAGCCGCCCAGCGCAAACAGCTGCTGGGCATGCGGAAAGCGGGCGAGGTAGCGAGCGCGATAGGTCGGATACATCGCCGCATCGTACTGCACCAGCGTCACCGTGCCCTGTACCGAGAGGCGCGGCAGAGCTTGCGGATCGGCCGCAGTCGGGTCAATGTGGGCGAGGAGCAAGCCGGCACGTGCATCATTGGCAAGGTAGCGCGTGTGCGGCGAGAGGTGGCTGAGGTGCATAAGCCAGCCGCCAAAAGGCAGATCAGTATCCGGCTGATCAGGCACGACTAGCACCATCGAGACATGCGGGCCATCCGGGCTGAGCGTGCCCAATGCCGCTTGGGGTTGCCCATAGCTCAAAGCGTGCAGCGTGGGGTGCATCATATTACCTCCGAATCAGGGCGCAAGAGCGTATGCTCATAGAGTACAAAGACTGCCGCGTGCAGACCATCTGCATCTTGGCGTACCACTTGTCGCTCGTGCGGGAGCCAGCAGCCTTCAACCTGTGTAAACCGATCTGTATATGCATCGGTGCGGATGATCCGCTGGCTTGTAGCATCCCGAAACACAACAACATAGTGTGCTGGCAGGCTGTGCCCATTGGGGAGTATGCTGTGCGCGAGCATAGTGATCGTGAAGCTCTGTAAGTCCATGGTGCGCTGCACTAGCATAATCTGCTCGCCCCGCACGCGGTAATAGGATTGAAGAGGATCGCCATGCAGATCAATGCGCGTGCCGAGCAAGTGTGGGGTGGTATCTTGCGTAAGCATATACCGCCCGTCGCGTTGCTCAAACGGAATCGGCCAACGATGCCCCACCATCGAACGCAGCTCGCCGTGCAGCCACATCGAGGTCGCCGTAGTTGCGGGATGCTCGGCTGGATCATCCACCTGAATGGTAATCTGCTGGGGTGATTGTACGTGGATCTTCCCCGTAAACACCTGTGCACCATACTGGACGGTCGTGTGGGCGTGGAAGCCTGCAAAGCCTCGCGGCAGCTTATAGCTCCGCTCCGTCGCAGCTTGCAACAACGCCCGTGCTTGCGCGTCATCGTGCTGTGTTAGGCTCTCAAGCCGATCATCAACGCTGGGCATATAACCTCCTTTGCCAGCATTAGCTGGGATGGTACTCAGCTCAAGCTATACAGTTGGCGAGTACGCAGGATCAAGTAGAGAAAGAAAGGCCCCCCCGCAAAAGCGGTGATTAAGCCGACGGGTACTTCAGCGGGAGTGGCAATCGTGCGGGCGATCAGATCGGCGAGCACCAGCATGATCGCCCCGCCTATGGCTGCAGCTGGCAGCAACGTGCGGTGATCAGGTCCAAGCGTGAGCCGGATCAGGTGCGGTACCACCAAGCCAATAAAGCCAATAGGCCCCGCAAAGGCTACGCCGGCCCCAGTTGCTAGAGCCGCCACCACAATCGCCCCCTGCTTCACCCGCTCAATCGGCACACCAAGATGGTGGGCTTCAGTTTCACCCAGCGTGAATAGATTCAATGCCCGCCCAAGCAGCGGCGCAGTCAGCCATGCGAGCAGCACAAAGGGCAACACCCCCGCCACACTCGTCCACAGTGCGCCCCCTAGTCCACCCATAGTCCAGAACACAACGGAGCGTAGCTGGGGGTCATCGGCGAGGTACGTAAGCACACCTGTTGCCGCCCCAGCAAGAACATTGAAGGCAATCCCGACCAACAGCATCGCTGTGATGCTTGCACGGCCTTCGCGCTGGGCAAGGCGATAGACGATGACTGTAGCGGCTACCCCTCCCAGAAACGCCACGACTGGCAGGGTGAATAAACCGAGTGGCGCAAAGCCCAAGACAATCACCGCAACTGCGCCGAGTGCCGCGCCACTGCTCACCCCAATCAGATCAGGAGCGGCGAGGGGATTGCGGAAGATGCCCTGCAATAAAGCTCCTGCTAGTGCCAAGCCACTGCCCACAAGGATCGCCAGCACGACACGCGGCAGGCGAATGTTCCAGATGATGTTGGCTTCTTGGGGCGGCACGGCAATGCCCAGCTCAAGCCCTACGCGCTGGAGCAGAATCGCTACGACTACCTGCGGCGCAATCAACACACTGCCAATGCCGAGTGCAGCCAGCACCACCACCCCAAACATGCCGATTAAGAGCAGGAAGGCGCGACGCGGCCTCATCCGTCCCCCAACACGCATAGGGGTTGCAAAGGTGCGGAACACCCTGCTCATGGGCGTGGCTCCATCAATTCAGGATGCAGCTGCGGTAAGAGATCAAGGATGGCTTTGCCTGTGCGGGGGCCTAGCCCCACAAGGTATAGCCCATCCATCGCTACCACCCGCTGCGCTTGCCCAGCGGGGGTATCCGCCAAGCCCGGAATAGCGAGCAGTCCTTTTACTCCACCCATAGATTGCAGCCCGCTTTCCATCAGCAGTATAACGTCGGGCTGGGCTAGCGCGACAAGTTCCGGGCTGAGCATCTCAAAGCCTTCAATCCCCTGCTCAGTCGCAACGTTGATGCCACCCGCCGCGGTAATCATTGTATCGGCTGCGGTATCGCTGCCCGCTACCGCTTGCGTGGTGGTTCCGCGCAAGTATAGGAACAGCACTCTTGGCGCAGGTGCGGTGGTCTTAGCTAACTGCGCTTGCGCTAGAGCAAGGTCGGCTTCGAGGGTTGCCACGAGCTGCTCACCCGCATCACCCATGCCCAGTGCGTCCGCCACCGCCCGGATCTTCGTGGCGGGTGCGCCAATGTCTTGCGGATCACCTACGAGCACCACCGGAATACCTGCTGCCCGCAGTTGGCTGATAACTTCTGGCGGGCCTGCACCTTCTTTCCCAATCACGACACTTGGGTTCAGCCCCAGAATACCTTCGGCATTCAGATTGTATTGATAGCCGATACGCGGCAAGGTTGCGACGAGTTCGGGCGGGTAGGTGGCTGATAGGTCTACCCCAACCAGATTCGCACCCAAGCCGAGGGCTACCACGATCTCGGTAATATCGCCATTCAATGCGACAATCCGCTCAGCTGAAGTGACCGTGACGGGATTGTCTTCATAGTCACTCACTGTGACAGGGAGCTGCGGTGCTAGCGGCACAGGTGCTGGCGACACGGGCGATGGCGGCACGGGCGATGGCACATTCCTATCGGCCATCAGGCTAGGAGCAGTGGCTTCACTTGTGCCACTGCATGCACTGCCTCCGACACTGAGACTGAATAGCAAGAGGACAATCACAATCGCTTTCATGGCTCAACAATCACTTTCTAGGCAGCATATGCAGCTGATTCTTGCGCTTCACTGGGGCTACCTCGCGGGAGCACTAACACTAACGGAATAGGCAAGGTAGGGTGCGGTTGCACTACAACGGGCACGTTATACACTGCACTGAGCTGCGCCGCCGTCAGCACGTTGGCGGGCGTGTCGAGCAGTACGAGCCGACCGCGATGGAGCAAGCCGATCCGATCAGCATAGCTGGCGGCAAGGTTTAAATCATGCACGACGGCGAGAACAGCACCGCCTGCATCGGCAATCCGACGGGCATGCTGCATGGTTAGGTGTTGGTGGCGCAAATCAAGGGCCGCCGTTGGTTCATCGAGCAACAGGATAGGGGTGGCTTGAGCCAGCACGCGGGCAAGGTTGACGCGAGTCTGTTCGCCGCCAGAGAGCGAAGGCACAATCCGTTCAGCAAAAGGGCGCAGCTCCGTTTGCTCCAGTGCTGCATTGGCCAGCGCGTGATCCTGCGAGCTTTCGCGCTGCCCATTGAGGTGCGGGTAACGTCCCATTAACGCGACCTCAAAGGTCGTAAAGGGAAACGCAATCGCGCTCTGCTGCCGCAGCACAGCTCGCTGTCGCGCTTGCTGAAGAGCCGACAGGTGGCGCAGCTCGACCCCGCCTAACGTTACCTCGCCCGCTGTTGGGGGTAGCTCGCCCGACAACAGGCGCAGCAGTGTGGTTTTGCCTGCGCCATTGGGTCCTACGAGGATCAGCACCTCACCCGCGTACAGCTCAAGTGATACATCATCCACAAGGGTGTGCTCGCCGGTAGTGTAGCGAACGGCATGCGCCGCGAGCAGAATCGCCTTCATTGGGCATGCCTCGCCTGCGGCTTCAAACATATCACCAGCCCTGCTCCAGCCTGTGCGCCAATCGGCAGCGCATCGAGCGCATCGCGCAACAACCGGATGAACACGCTGCGATCCCACGCTGGGAGCAGGCTGTGAGCGGGGTAATAACAAGTAGACATGGAACCTCCTTCGCACATGGCCCCGTGCGCTCAGGTTAATTGGTCGAAACCGTTCGGT
>CALCJV010000090.1 GCA_937967405.1 uncultured Chloroflexales bacterium
GTACCCATGCACAACGTGGTACTGAAGTGTACCACACAAAGGAATGAACATGAACAGAACCCGTATTTGGATCGGATTGGTAGCAATGCTCCTGATGGTTGGGCTTGCCGCCTGCACAGGCGGCACCCAGCAAGATGCCGCAGAACCCATGTTGATTGACCCAGAACTGTTTCGTGCGCCCCTAGGCGAACCGGCAGTGCCCCTGCCCGATTTCGGTACGCTCAGCGAAGTGCCAACAGAAATGAACAGTACCAACGATCAAGTGCTAGCCCTCGTCAATGAGCAACGCGCCCAGCAGGGCTGCCCGCCGCTCACGCGCAACGCTGTGCTCGATGCCGTTGCCTACACCCACAGCGAAGATATGGCCAACAACGATTTTGTCTCGCACAATAGCCGCGATGGGACAGAGTTCTGGCAGCGCATCCAGAACGCGGGCTACCCCTTTGCCGAAGCCGCCGAGAACATCGCCGCCGGCTCCACCACCCCAGAGCAGACAGTCCAGCTTTGGATGGCAAGCGCAGGCCACAGCAAGAACATCCTCAACTGTAATCTGCGGGAGACGGGCATCGGCATTTACCATAATCCCAAAGACAGTGGCGAGATCGTTATGTTCTTCTACTGGACACAGGTATTCGCTACCCCGCAATAGGCTTCAGCCACATCACACCCGCACAGTGGCGCACATAGAATACGGCAAGCTGCCCTTCACAAAGATTACAATTGCTTATGGCTGAATTTTTTCAATCTATGCAACGTGCATCGGTTGGCTCCCCGCTTCGGACCGCACGCGGCGGTTGTCTGTTTGTGCTGGTCATGGGCAGCTTGTTTCTCGTGGCCCTCGTTGGTCACCTACTGCTCTGGGTAGCAGCCCCCCTCGAAGGCTTGGGCATTGCCCTGTTTGGCATGCTGCAAGCCACGCTGGTCTCGATCCCTGCCCTTGTGCTCGTGTGGTATCTGGATCGGCGTGAACGCGAAACGCTCTCGATCATGATCGGCATGATCGTGTGGGGCGCAGTCATCGGTACGGGCATCTCGGCAATCTTTAACTCGCTCTTTGAAGCCAGTGTCTACGTGGTCTTGGGCGTGTTATCCGGCGAAGAGCTAGCCACGCTCGGTAGTTCCTTTCTGACCGCCGCGATCTCGGCTCCACTCGTCGAGGAGACGGCCAAAGGCTTAGGCGTGATCGTTGTGTTCTGGCTACTGCGGGCCGAGTTTGACAATGCCCGCGATGGCATCATTTACGGCGCACTGATCGGGATCGGCTTCAACATCGCCGAGTTCGGGCTGTATCTGATGAATATCTACATCACCGAACAGGAGCTCCTCTGGCTGGATCTCCTCGCGCTACGGCTGTCATTCTTCGGGCTAAATAGCCACATGATCTGGACGGCACTGGTTGGCGCAGGGGTCGGCTACATCCGCCAAAATTCGCACCAGCGGGGCAATTGGCTGCCCCTGCTATGGCTGTATGTGCTCGCCGTGATCGGGCACGTCTTAAACAACTCGATTGGCTTATTTCTAATTGCAGCACTCATGGAAATTTTCGGGTATACTAGTACGGAACCAAACACAATCCAGAGTGCAATCTCGGCGTGGTTTGCATCTATACTTTTGAACACCATCATCCAGTTTATTCCCTATCTGGTGCTGGTCACGTTGCTCTGGCGCACCTCGCGCTGGGAGCATCGGATTATTCGTGAACAACTCGCCAGCGAGGTTGGCACAGCGTATCTCACGCCGGAGGAGTTTGCCGAGATCGGGCGCGAGTCGCTGTTGGGCATCCGGCAGGTTCCCGGCTACACCGGCCAAACCGCCCGCGATCTGGTGAATGCCCAGAACGAGCTGGCCTTCCGCAAATGGCATGTGCAGCGCGATGGCAAAGACCCAGAGCAGGATGAATTGGTGCAGGCGTGGCGGGCAGATATTCTGCGCCATCGCCGCGAGCAACTCGGCTAACGAGCGCAGGGCAACGATAGGACAGGAGCATGAGCGCACCACTTGGTGGCACAGTGCTGTTTGCTGATGACGATCTGGAGCTACGCAAGACACTGGCCACACTCTTGACGCAACTTGGCTATGAATACCTTGCCGCCACAAGCGGTGCACAAGCGATTGATGCCGCCCTCCAACACTTGCCCGATCTGATTATCCTCGATGTGCTGCTGCCGGATCAGGATGGCTACCGCATCTGCCGCCACATCCGCAACACACCGCAGCTCGCCGAAGTGCCAATTATTCTCATCACCGCCACCGATACCCCAGAAGCGCGGCTCGAAGGCTTGCAGGCGGGAGCGGATGATTTCCTCGCCAAACCGATAGACGTGACTGAACTGCAACTCCGCATCCGCAACGTGTTGCACCTGAATCGCTACCGCCAGCTGCGCGAGGAACGCGCCAAGTTTACATGGATGGCCGAGCAGAACGATGTCGCCTACCTCATCCTCGATGCTGATGACTACATCGCCTATGCCAATCAGGTTGCCCGTCGCTACATTGTACAACTGTCTAGCCCACTCAGTGCGACGTTCCCCTCATTCACATTTCTGGAACTCGTGCAGCAGCAGTACAACTGCGAACCGCGTGATGAATGGGCAAACTGGCCCCACCCCACCCCAAACAACGCCCCGCGCTACCTCGTGCTCCCAGAGACGATTCACAACCGCGCCTTCTGGCTCGAAGTCGAAGTCGTGCCTCTCTCGCACCGCACCCCCACCAGCTACCTTGTGCGGCTTCGCGATGTCACCTCCCGAATGAACCTCCAGCACGATATGCGCGGCTTCCAAACCCTTGTAATGCACAAACTTCGCACGCCACTGGTTGGGATACTGGGCGGGCTGGAACTGCTGCTGAGCGACCCGCTCGTGCAGGCGCAGCCGATGATCCGCGATCTGCTCGACATTATCATGCAAAGTGCCCGCCGCCTGCATAGCGATGTGACCGATGTGGTTAGCTATCTCCAAAGCGAAAGTGTCGTTGATCCCTATCCGGGCCTCGTGTTGCAACACCTACAGGGGCGCGTGCAGCTGATCGCCGAGAATCTGGGCATTGGCTCCATCCACTTTGCCATGCCCGCTGAACTCAACCCGCTCCGGATCAGCATCCCCGCCCGCACCCTTGATATTATCTTCTACGAATTGCTGGATAACTCGATCAAGTTCCACCCCACCCGCACCCCACAGCTCACGATCACCGTGCAGCGCGTGGAGCCACAACGCATTGCGATCACAATCACGGATGATGGGCTGCACCTTCCCCCTGAACATCTCACGGCTGCCACCAACCCGTATTATCAAGGCGAAAAGACGCTCACTGGCGAAGTGCCCGGCATGGGGCTAGGGCTACCCACCGTCACCACCCTGCTCTGGCGCAATGGCGGCACAGTGGAAATTGGCAACCGGCCCGACAGACCCGGCATAATGGTCACGCTTCTTGTGCCGCTGGTGCAGATCAGCACCCGCTAGCGCACCCCCCACACAGAAGGCGGCGCACCTCCATTCGCGGGATCACCCGCGAATGGAGGCGCATACGGCAATGCCCGCACGATCACGCGCTGGCTGAACTGTGCCGGACCTTCGAGGGGCCAGCACGTCACCAACGTCAGTATCTCCGTGCCCGTCGGCTGAATGTAGCTCGCATTAGCAATGCGCTGCTCATCGGGCACCTGCTCCTCATCCAATACCAGCCGCTCCTGCACGCGGTAGAGATACTGCTCACCACCACTATAGACAATAATCTCATCGCCCGGCTGTACATAGTACAAATCGCGGAAGACCATGCCATAGCCACCGACATGCCCCGCCAGCACCACATTGTCACCCTCGCCGGGATTCGCCGAACCATGATGATGCCCAACAGCATACTCGGCTACCTGCCACACAGCCACCTGCTGCCCATCGGGGTCAGTGACAATCTCCCACCCTACCTCAACCACCTTCGAATCCACGCCAATCGCCGGAATGATGATTCGGCTGACCTGCGACACAAAGGGCACATCGGCGGATGGCGTAGAGCCATCCCACACATTGCTGGCCCACGCAGGTGCTTCCAGCACCGGTGCGGTAAACGCTGCCGGAACCGTACCCGCTCGAAAGCTCTGCGGGCGAGCCACCACATGCGGCGCAGGCAAGACGTTATCGCCGCGTGCCGCGAGACGGTTATACTCGATCTGCACCTGCAACCCACCCGCATATAGCAGCACATACCCCCCGATCAGCAGCAGCAGATTGCCCAGTGTGTGCAAGATGTGCCCTGTGCGCGTAGATGGTGCAGTGGTGCGTTGCCCACCCGCAGATACCGGTTGTGGCGTAGTTGTTGTCATACTCGCATACGATGCCTGACTTGCACGATTGACGTGAGTTCACGCCCGCCGATCTCGCTTCGTGTTCTTTATCGTATTCTGCATCGTTCGGCTGCTTTTCGCAATGCGCCAGATCGCGCCTAGCGTCGCCAGCCGTGCGAAGCCTCATCAATCGCCTCGATCTGGGCGGGGGTCAGGCTCCAGCCCAGTGCGCCCGCATTGTCGTGCGCTTGACGGGCATTCTTCGCACCCGGAATCGGCACCACATTGCCCTGTGCAATCAGCCAATTCATCGCCACCTGCGCGGGCGTTTTGCCGCCGTGCATGCTGCCGATCTCACGCAGCAAGCCCAACAAGCGGTCTAGCTCATCCCAATTGTAGCGCAACGCGGACAAAAAGCGCGGCCCAGTCGGTGGGGTGCTGCGGCTATACTTACCCGTCAGCAAACCTTGCTCAAGCGGACTGTAGGCAATCAAGGTGGCCTTCAGATCGCGGCAGGCTTGCATCACCCCATTGACTTCGGGCCCGCGCTGCAATAGGCTGTAGTGGACTTGATTCGCCGCCAATGGTATGCCCCGCTTATGCAGCACCTCCGCAGCCGTGTACATCTGCGCCGCGCTAAAGTTGCTCACCCCCACCGCCCGCACCTTGCCCGCCTCCACGGCATCAGCCAGCGCATGCATCAAGTCTGGGATCGGGATCAGCGTGAAGGGCCAGTGAATCTGATACAGATCAATCCGCTCTACACCCAAGCGGTACAGGCTCGCATCCAGTGCCGAGGCAACAATCTTGGCACTCAGCCGCCACGGGGTGGGGGCAAACTTCGAGGCAATCAAGGCCGGTGCGCCCGTCTTGCGGATCAAGTCACCCAAGATACGCTCGGATTCACCCAGCCCATAGACCTCAGCCGTATCAAACAACGTGATCCCCGCATTGATGCTCGCCACAAATGCCTCTCGCACATCCTGTATGCCATAGGTTGTGCCATAGCCCCAAAAGCCACGATCACCCCACGCCCACACACCTACCCCTAGTGGCGCAAGCTGTAGCTCCGTCTGCCCCAGCGTGATTGTCGTTTGTGTTGCCTGCACGGTGCGTTGCTCCTTTCTGTGCCAGTCAAGATTGGTCTAGCCCGCCAATGCTTACCTCTCTATCATCATACCGAAAACCGCTAGGATTGCAATGCACGGCCCCGAAGCTCTCATTATCTTCTTATTTGACACCGCATCGCAAACGGGCGTACCCTAATGGCAGACCACGCCGTAACAACGCTGTATGCCTGTGGTAAGATTGGCTGTGTAGGTACGTAGCCTGACACAGATCAGCCGCTTTGCCTGTTCATGAATCCACCCAATGCGTGAGGAGGAATACGAGATGAAACCTTTGACTGGACTCACAGTGCTGCTAGTAATGCTATTTGGCTTGGCAGCATGCGGTGGCGGCGCGGCTCCGGCTGCACCTGCCGCACCCGCCGCCACCGAAGCCCCTGCTGCTCCCGCCGCCAGTGACGACTATGGGAGCGGCTACGGCTCTGCCCCCGCCGCTGCCGCCCCCACTACTGCACCCACCCCCACTACTGCACCCGCCCCCACCGCGAGTGAGAGTAACGGCACGGCTCGCACATTCGTGATTGTGCCCAGCGAATCGCAAGTCGCCTATGCCGTAGATGAGCAGTTCCTGCGCGACGGCATCCGCGACTTTACCGCCATCGGGGTAACCCAAGAGGTCGAGGGCACAGTCACCTTCGATCCCGTCAATCCGCAAAATAGTAGTGTTGGACCGCTCACGATCAATATCAGCACCTTCAAATCGGATGATGAGCGGCGCGACAATGCCATTCGGGATCGTTGGCTTGAGTCAGCCCGCTTCCCGCTGGCCACCTTCACCCCAACCCGCATCGAAGGCTTGCCCACCAGCTACACCGAAGGCACAGAGATCACCCTTCAAATCACTGGCGATCTGACGGTGCGTGACGTAACCAAACCCGTCACGTTTGTGACAACCGGCGTGATCAGCGGCAATGAAATGCGCGGCACAGCCACCACCAATATCCTCATGACCGACTTCGGCTTCGATCCGCCGAGCATCCTGAATGTGCTCCGCGCCGAAAATGGCGTAGCAATCACATTTGATTTCGTCGCTCGCGCCGATTAGGAGCGACTAGATGAGGTGGCGGGGGCCGGAAGCGGGAATAAGTCCGCACCGAGAAGCCCTCCCGCCCACCTTGCCTTTGTCGGCTCTCGTGCCCGCCCAGCCACCTACAGCAATGCCGCACATGCCATGCCGCTGTTCAGCGCGGCATTGATGCTACTCGCTTCGGTGAACTCGCCCGCAAAGTACAGCCCAGCTTGGCGGCTCTGGTTGGTTGGCAAGTGCGCGAAGCGACCCGGCGGCTGTGCAAATTGGGCAAACGGAATGCGGTACAAGCGCAGCGGCTGATAGCTGTCCAGTGCCCGCAACGCTTGGCGATTGCCCGCCAGCATCACGCGCAGGTCAGCCATCGCCCGCAAAAACAGCTCATCATCATCAAGGTGCTGCGGATTGCCCAACACCGTGACACTGAGCAAATGTTGTCCCTCAGGCGCATAGGTTGGGGCAACATTGGTCAGCAATTGGGCATTGTTCACGAACGCATCCGGCGCGGCATTGAGCAGAATCTTGCGCTGCGGATAGAGCCGTGCGCTGCCCGCAAAGTACAGGTTCACCGTTTGCAGTGCGCCGGTCGGCATCACCTCACCACTCAAGCGGGCTGCTTCGGGCGCAGGCGTGGCCACCACCACCGCATCAGCCCGCTGCTCAGTGCCATCGGCAAGGCGAACTCCAACCACCCGCTCCCCCTCGTACAGCAGAGCCGTAACCGCTCGCTGCGTGCGGATCACCCCCGCCGCCTGCAATGGCTCCGCCAGCTGATCGCTGATCGCCTGCATGCCGCGGGCGGGCACGCACGCCCGGCCCACACTGAGCATCGCAAAGTAGAAGCGGAAGTTGCGGCTGCTAGTCACCAGCTCCCGCTCAAGAAAAATGCCGCCGAAGAAGGGCCGGAAGAAGGTATCTATCGCTCGTTGGCTAAAGCCCTGATACTGAAGATAGGCAAGCGTCGTCCCATCTGCACCATCCGGCAGCGTCTGCATCGGGCGGAAGCGGGCTTCGAGCGCGAGCCGCAGCGTGCGGAGCTTATCGAGCGGTGTAACACTTGGATTCAGCGCAGCCGGCAAGGCATGTGCAGGATCACGCAGTGGGTCGGTGAGCAGGCTGAACTGCCCATTGCGACAGATGATCGCCCCCGGCTCGAACGCCCGCAGCTCCAGCGCAGCCAGATCAAGCAGCTGCCGAGCCGCCGGATATGAATCAAACAGCACTTGGAAGCCGCGATCAAAGATAAACCCATCGGCATAATCCGAGCGCACCCGCCCACCTACGCCATCGCTCGCTTCATAGAGCGTAAGCTCGTGCCCTTTGGGCAACAGCAACCGCGCACACGTCAACCCTGCTAGACCCGCCCCAACAATGATTATCTGCATTGATCGTATCCTCACCGTCCTCTGCTTGCATCCTGCTGCTATCATTTCCAAGTATAGCATAGCCCGCCAGAGCAACCACCCTACCCGCGTGCTTAGCGTATAATAACGATGCCCACACTGGGGCATCCCAACTCATTCAAGAGGTGACCCGACTATGACCAGTCTCGATCTACCGATTATCAGCGCAGCAACGTTGCTGCACGAACTCACCGAGTTGCGGGCGGCAGTCCAGCACGAAGGCGAAACGCTTTACCAGACGTGGGTGGCACAGCTCACCCGCCCCGAATTCGCGCCAAGTGCCCACAACCTCGCCTGCTACCTCGCCTTTCGCAAACACGACTTAATGCCCCTCCAACTGCACCTGATGACGTGGGGCTTATCCTCCTTCCAGCACAACCAATCGCGGGTGCTCGCCAGCCTCGATACGGTGCTTGCCACCCTGCACAGCATCGTGCAACAACAGCCGCGCCCCCACCCGATACCGAGCGAGTTCTTTCACGGCTACCAACTCCTCGAAGCGAATGCCCGCACCGTCCTTGGCCCAGAGCCACCAGACCGGCGCGTGCGGATTATGGTCACCTTGCCCACCGATGCTGCCACCAACTACGATCTGGTGCTGGGCCTGCTCGAACGCGGCATGAACTGTGCGCGGATCAACTGTGCCCACGACAGCCCAGACGTGTGGGCCCAGATGCTTGCCAATCTGCGCCGCGCTTGCGCCCAACTGGGGCGGACGTGCAAGCTGTTTATGGATTTGGGTGGCCCCAAAGTTCGCACCGGCGAAATCAGCTTCAGCGAGCGACGGCGATTGTTTACAGGCGATACGCTTCTCCTCGCACGCACTGCGCCAATAGCCAATCCCGCCTATCCGTTTCAGGTCAGCTGTACCTTGCCCGCAGTGCTTGATCAAGTACAAGTGGGGCAGTCAATCTGGTTTGATGATGGCAAAATCGGCGCAGTGGTGCAGCAGATTGTGCCGGAAGGGCTGCTGCTACTGATCGTCAGTGCCCGCCCAGAAGGTGCTCGCTTGCGCCCAGAGAAAGGCATCAACTTTCCTGATACCGTGCTCAATGTCACCCCATTGACGGAGAAAGACCTGCTCGATCTTGATTTCGTCGTCCAGCACGCCGATATGGTTGGTTACTCGTTTGTTCAATCCGCCCACGATATTGCCCTGTTGCAAGCAGCCATCCAGAAACGTATAGCAGACTTGCCGCCTCGTGCACCGCTAGCGATTGTGGCCAAGATCGAGACGCGCCCAGCAATCACGAATATCCCCGAAATGATCGTGCAAGCCGCCGGGCAGCAGCCGTTTGCAGTGATGATTGCGCGTGGCGATCTTGCCGTTGAAGTCGGCTTTGAGCATCTGCACGAGATGCAGGAGCAGATCCTCTCGATCTGCGAAGCCGCCCACATTCCGGTGATTATGGCTACACAAGTCTTAGAGAATCTGGCCAAACGCGGCACACCCTCCCGCGCCGAAGTGACCGATGCCGCCTTCGCCCAACGGGCCGAGTGTGTGATGCTCAACAAAGGTAGCTTTATGCTCCAGACTGTCTCGGTGCTGAGCCGTATGCTGGCTGCGCTCGAAGCCCACCAGTACAAAACACTGGCCGGCTTACGGGCAGCTCGCATCTGGCGTAATCTTGGGCCACTTGAGCCACACGAGCCAGCCTAGCCCAACCTGTGCCCACTACCCACCGGCCGCCGCACCGCGCATCTGCCGCTCCCACTCGCGCAGGCGGGCAACCTGATCGGGGCTAGGCGTGATGATCGGGCGGCGGCTGCGAATATAGCTCAGGGCGGCACTCGCACTCATGCCCTGCTCCGCAACCAGATAGGCGGCCGCAGCCGTTGGTGCACGCCCCATCCCCGCTTGGCAATGCACCAGCACGGGTAGCTCGGCCGCGTGCGCCGCACGGATAAACGCGACCCCCTCCGCAAGCTGATCAAGCGTCGGTGGATGCCAATCTGGGACCAGCAGGCGCAGCGTGCGTTTGGGCAGCGGCTCACTAAAGGTATCGGCCCGTTCGGCTTGCAGGCTCAACACAGCCTGAATGCCCATGTGCGCCAGCGTTTGCCACTGGCGCGGCGTAAACTCACCTCCGACATACAGCAGCGCGTCTATCTGCGAGACATTGACCCCCGCAAAACGTTGCCACAACGTCTCGAGAAAGCTCTGCGGTGGGCTGGGATCGGACGGGTTTGGGTTTTCGCTCACGGCGCGTTACCTATCGTGATGTACAATAATCAGGAAGGATTGGTAAATCTGTCCGTAGGGTACTCTTATTGTAGCATGCTTGGAAACCTGTTTCGTCGTCAATTTGACCTCGCCCACGCCCAGATTCGGCTCGCCCGTGCGGATGATCTGCCGCGCCTTTCGCGGATGCTTGTCGATGCGGAACGCCGCTACTACAACATCGAAAGTAGCGACCTGCCCCGCCTGCTCGAAGCCATGCCCGTCGTGCTGCTCGAAGCCAACGGGGCCATGTGGGGTGCCATGATCCCCGGCTGGCGCGAGCAACGAGTTACATGGCTGCGAGGGGTGGGGATTATCCGTGGAGTCCACGCAGCCGATGCGATCCGGCGCATGCTGTTGCACCTCCACTACGAACTAGGCCTGCGCGGGCTACGCGAGGTGTTCTACGCCAGCGACAATACCGCCGATGGCTGGCTTACCCCCGTCCTGACTGAACTAGGCTACGTCCATGATACCGATGTCGTCGTATATGAGAAACATAGCCTAAGCCTGCCCGCACTTGGCAACCAAGATGTACGGGTGCGCTCGGTCAATTTTAGCGATATGCCCGCTCTGATGGATTTGGATGCACGCTGCTTTGAACCACAGTGGCGCATGCACGAAGCGGCAATGGTACGCTTGATGAACGAGCCGGGCCTCTTTCTAGTGGCGCAAGCCGGTGAGCGGCTCGTCGGCTACACCTACGTCAGTAAACATTTTGATGGGCGGCTTGTGCATCTCGTCCGCATTGCCGTAGACCCGCACCAGCAATGTCGCGGGATCGGCACGCGCCTGATGGCCGAGATGGTCCATTATGCGCAACACCTACACGCCGATCTCTTGACCCTCAACACCCAAGCCTACAACGAACGCGCCCAACGGCTGTATCGCTGGTTTGGCTTTGTGCCCAATGGCGAACAGCAACCGATTCTGCGCGGCACGCTCTAGCTCCGCTGCCCGCGCCGTAGCGATCTGGCGCGGGCATGCTATAATGCAAGCCAAACATCGCCCGCACGAGATGAAGGATACAAGTGTTATGAGTGAAACTAACGAAACCCTCACGATTGCCGCACTTACGGGCGATCTGGTGATCTTCCGTGAATTGCAGCCCTACGATCCAGACCTGCCCGATTTTGCCACCCTACGGGCGGATGTCGGCTTGCCCAATGGCCAAGTGCCACGCAAGCGCGATGCCGAATATGCGCGGGTGGTCTTGCGCCTATTGCAGACGGTCCAGCTCCGCCGTAAGCTGCCGCCGCTGCGTCTGTTGCTCGTGATTGGCGATACCGAAAATGACCGCATGATGGGCGACCACCTGCGCCGCACCAGTGGGCTGCCGACCTTCATCTTTCTCGGCAAAGATGATCTCAGGGCCGAGCCAGCCCTAACCACCACCCGCCACATCAGCACAGCCACCCGCTGGAGCCTGATTGAGACGTGGCTCGAGCAGGTGCAGCAGCAGCCCCCGCTCGCCGATACGCCCGATCTGTGGCCGCAAGTGGCCGTGCTGCTCGATATTGACAAAACCCTGCTTGGCCCACGCGGGCGCGGCGATCAAGAGATCAACACGGCCCGTGCTGAGGCGGCTCTGCGCGTGGCCCAAGACCTACTCGGCGATGTAGATATTACCCAGTTCGAGGCCACCTACACCGAGCTGTGCAAGCCAAGCTACCACACCCTCACATTGGATAACCAAGACTACACGGTCTACATCACGCTGCTGATCAGTGCCGGTATCTTCAGCTTGGATGATCTGCGCCAGAGTATGAGCGAGGGCACCATGACGCGCTTCAGCCAAGTCCTTGCGGCCGCTCGCACGCGCCTCCCCACCACCCTGCACGAGCTACACACGGCGATTGTGGCGGCGCACGAAGCCGGTGACCCGACCCCGTTCAAAGCCTTTCGCCACGCCGAATTTGCGGCGACAGTCGCCCGCATGCACGATGGGCGGCTGCGCCTGTGTCGGGAAGTCGTCCATCTGACGCGCAACCTTGCCGAACGCGGGGTGCTGTGTATGGCCGCTTCGGACAAACCCGACGAAGCCTCGCTGCCTTCGCCGGCCCAAGCAGCGGCAGGCTTGCGCCCCCTGCACCACACCCCGGCCCTGATTGATTGAGCCGGGCTTGCACCGTGCCGTACTCAGGGGTACGGCTTCTCTGTACATTCAGGCAAGGAGTGCCTGAGAAAGGAACTGCACGATGTTTGATCCCCAAAGCGTGCGCCCCCTCTTCCCCGCCCTCGCCCAGACCATCAATGGCTTACCCGCAATCTTCTTCGATGCGCCCGGCGGGACGCAAGTGCCCCAGCCGGTGCTGAATGCCATGCACAACTACCTGATCCAGAGCAACGCCAATGCGGGCGGCGCATTCCTCACCAGCCAGCGTTCGGATGCGATCCTGAAAATCGCCCATACCGCCGTTGCCGATCTGCTCAACTGTGCCCCTGATGAGGTCATCTTTGGAGCCAACATGACCACGCTCACCTTTGCCCTTAGCCGCGCTATCGGGCGCACCTTGCAGGCCGGCGATGAGATCATCGTCACCCGCCTCGATCACGATGCCAACGTCGCCCCATGGCAAGCCCTCGCCGAACAGGGCGCGGTGATCCGCACGGTGGATATTGATGTCGAAGACTGTACGCTCGATATGGCTGACTTTGCGGCCCACGTCAATGAGCGCACACGCCTGATTGCCGTCGGCTATGCCAGCAATGCCGTCGGCACGATCAACGACATCCCCGCGATTGTGCGGCTAGCGCGGCAAGTCGGTGCGTGGGTCTACGTAGACGCAGTGCATTACGCGCCACACGGCTTGATTGACGTGCGTGCCCTCGATTGTGATTTCCTCGCGTGCAGTGCCTACAAATTCTTTGCGCCACATGTAGGCTGTGTATATGGCAAGCGTGAGCATCTCCAAACCCTCCAGCCCTACAAAGTGCGCCCCGCCAAAGACACGCTGCCCTATCGCTGGGAGACGGGCACGCTCAACCACGAAGGCATCGCCGGCACCACTGCCGCGATTGACTATCTGGCCCAGCTTGCCCCGCCCCCGCAGCAGTCGCGGCGGGCCGCACTCGTCACCACGTGGCAACGCCTCACCGCCTACGAACGCCAGCTCAGCGAACATCTCATTCGCGGCTTGCTCGCGCTCCCGGGCCTCACCTTCTACGGCATCCGTGAACCAGAACGCTTCGCCCAGCGCACCCCCACCGTTGCCTTTCGGCTCGCCCAAGCTAGCCCGCGCCAGATCGCCGAACACCTCGCCCAGCATGGTATCTTTACATGGGATGGCAACTACTACGCCCTCAGCCTCACGGAACGGCTCGGCGTAGAGCAATCGGGCGGGATGCTGCGCGTGGGCTTAGTCCACTACAATACACACGAAGAGATTGATGTCCTGCTGCACGCCCTACGCCAACTGACGGGCTAGCATACGCCCCCGCCAACCAACATCGCGCACCGCACCGAACGCCTACCCCATCAGTTAAGACACCCTCACGATCTGCACGGCTCTGTTTCGTCACAACAGCACCTTGACAGCGTATAATGGGCATAGGTCGGGCACAGAGATTGCCTAGAACGGAGTTGCCCATGAAAGCTGCGCGGATTGCACCGCCCTCAGAGGATAAACGCTGGCGCGTGATCGATGCCACCATGCGGCGACACGGCTATCACGCGCACGCCTTGATTGAAACCTTGCACGCTACCCAAGAATCCTTTGGCTTCCTCGATGAAGATGCCCTGCGCTACATCGCCGCCACACTCGGCGTGGCCCTGAGCCATGTCTATGGGGTCGCCACCTTCTACCGCCGCTTCACGCTCAAGCCGCGTGGCGCACGTCACACCTGCGTGGTGTGTACCGGCACAGCATGCCACCTCAAAGGTGCGCCCGCCCTGCTCGAAGCCTTGCAGCAGCGCATTGATCACGACCCCACCAACCCGCCCGTCTCAATTCTGGCCGCCCGCTGCCTCGCCTCGTGTGGCTTGGCTCCAGCAGTGGTGTTTGATGGCAAAGTGGTCGGGAATTTGACCCCTGACCTAGCCCTTGAACGCATCGAGAAATGGCTGCACCATGAATCCTGAAGAACTGCACCAACTTGCCGAACAACACGCCCACGCCCGCACCCAAATCCCACACCGCATCCGTGTCTGCGCTGGCTCAAGCTGCATGGGCTTGCACAGCGATCAGCTTGTCAATGCCATCCAGCGCGAACTCAAGCAACAGGGCCTCGAAAAAACCTGCCCCGTCTCTGGCGTGGGCTGTATGGGTCTGTGTTCGGCCGGACCGCTCGTCGCCATAGACCCAGACGGCATCCTCTACCAACATGTGAGCGAAGCCGATGTAAGCGCGATTGTCGCCAGTGTGGGCAATGAGCCGCTAGAACAGCTGCGCTGCCCCACCGATATTCCCTTCTTCACCCGCCAAAAGCGCGTTGTGCTGGAACACTGCGGCCAAATTGACCCGGAACGGATTGAGGATGCGCTCGCGGTCGGCGGCTATACCGCTCTGCTCACCGCCCTGACCGAAATGACCCCCGCCGAAGTGATTACGCACGTCATGCGAAGTGGCCTGCGCGGACGCGGCGGGGCTGGCTATCCCACCGGACTGAAGTGGACGACCGTCGCCAAAGCCCGCAACCCGCGCAAATTTGTGGTCTGCAATGGTGATGAGGGCGACCCCGGCGCGTTTATGGATCGGGGCGTGATGGAGGGCGATCCGCACCGCGTGATCGAAGCGATGGCAATTGCGGGCTATGCTGTCGGGGCCAGCGAAGGCTACTTCTTTGTACGCGGCGAATATACCACTTCCGTCAAGCGGCTGCGGAAGGCGATTATGCAAGCCGAGCGCAACGGCTTATTGGGAGCCAATATCTTTGGGACACCATTCAGCTTCACCCTCGAAGTACGGCTCGGTGCAGGGGCGTTTGTCTCCGGCGAAGAAACCGCCCTAATCGCCTCGATTGAAGGGCGACGCGGCACGCCAACCCCACGCCCACCCTACCCAGCCGAGCAGGGGCTGTGGGGCTGCCCCACCCTGATCAACAATGTTGCCACGCTCGCTAGCATCCCCCCGATCATCAATCACGGCAGCGAATGGTACGCCAGCATGGGCACGGCCAACAGCAAAGGCACGCACGTCTTTGCCCTAACAGGCAAGGTCGTTAATACCGGCTTGATCGAAGTGCCGCTCGGCACAACCCTACGCGAGGTCATCTTTGAGATTGGCGGCGGCATCCCCAACGGGCACAGCTTCAAAGCCGTGCAGATGGGCGGGCCGTCCGGCGGCTGTATCCCAGCCGAACACCTCGATACGCCGCTTGGCTACGAGGCCTTGCAGCGTATTGGCGCAATGATGGGATCGGGCGGTATCCTTGTCCTCGACGATACCTCCAGCATGGTGGAAGTGGCTCGCTTCTTTATGGAGTTCTGCATGACTGAATCATGCGGCAAGTGTGTGCCGTGTCGGGTCGGCACGGTGCAAATGCACCATCTCCTCACCCGCATCAGCACTGGCACAGCCACTGCACACGACCTCGCCCTGCTTGAATCGCTGTGCGATCTCGTGCAGCATACTAGCCTGTGCGGGCTAGGCCGATCTGCACCGAATCCGGTCTTAAGTACCCTGCGCTACTTCCGCAACGAATACGAAGCCAGCCTGACGAGTACGCCCAGTAACGAGCTGATTCCGCTCACCGCACGCCCACCTGCACCACCAACGCAGGGGCCCAATGGGAAAGGAGCCTAAGGCTATGCCATCTTCAGTACGGGTCAAAACGCTCCGCATAGATGATCTGGATGTGGCCGGTGACGAACAACAGACGATCTTTGATGTGGCGGTTGAACACGCCATCCCGATCCCGACGCTATGCCACCTCGATGGGCTAGGCGCAGTCGGGGCGTGTCGCATGTGCCTCGTCGAAGTGACCAGTGCCAATCAAACCCGCCTGCAACCCGCCTGTGCCACCCCCATTGAGGAAGGCATGCAGATTGTCACCAACAGCCCGCGCCTGCAAGAGTACCGCCGCATGATCCTCGAACTGCTCTTTGCCGAAGGGAATCACGTCTGTGCCGTGTGTGTCTCGAATGGGCACTGCGAGTTGCAGGGGCTAGCCCAGAGCTTGGGCATGACCCATGTGCGCTTCCCCTACCACTACCCCCAGCGCAGCGTGGATGCCTCCCACCGCCGCTTTGTGGTGGATCACAATCGTTGCATCCTATGTACGCGCTGCGTGCGTGTGTGTGCTGAGATCGAAGGAGCGCACACATGGGATGTGATGGGAGCCAGCAGCCAGACCCAAGTGATTACCGACCTGAACCAGCCGTGGGCAGAAGCCGAAACCTGCACCGGCTGTGGCAAATGTATCCACGTCTGCCCCACCGGAGCTTTGTTTGAGAAGGGCTACTCCGTTGCGGAGATGCACAAACGTCGCCAATTCTTACCCTACCTACGCGCAATGCGGGAGCGTGAACCATGACCATTGCCCCAATGGCCCAACCAACCGAACCGACCTCTGCGCCATCACCCACTCCAGTCAGCCGCAAGCCGCGCCTTGCGACCATCTGGCTGGATGGCTGCTCTGGTTGCCACATGTCGTTCCTCGATCAGGACGAGCTGCTGATTACCCTAGCAGCCCGCGCCGATCTCGTTTACAGCCCGATTGTGGATACCAAAGCGTTTCCCGAAAACGTAGACATTACCCTCGTCGAAGGGGCAATTGGCAATGCCGAAGACCTTGCCAAAATCCTCCACATCCGCCGCAACACGCGCCTGCTCGTCTCGCTTGGCGATTGCGCCGTGACCGGCAACGTCTCGGCCATGCGGAACTCATTCGGGGTCATCCCAATCCTTGAGCGCGTCTATCACGAGCCGGCCCTGCTGCACCCCGCCACCCCCCAAACAGACCTGCCTGCCCTGCGCGAGCGCGTGTGCCCCCTGCACGAGGTTGTCCACGTAGACTTATTCGTGCCCGGCTGCCCCCCCAATGCCGCCACGATTGCCTACTGCCTTGATGCGTTGCTGGAAGGACGCATGCCCGATTTGAGTCAGCATACCCGTTTCGGCAAGTGAGCCAGCGTTCGTATTCAGGATGCAACCATTGAAAAGCGATCCGTACTGATGATGCGGTGAACTACACGATAAAAGTTAAGGGAGTCAGCATGACACGTCGGATTGAGATCAACCCCGTCACCCGAATTGAGGGGCACGCCATGATCAGCCTGCACCTCGATGATGCAGGCTTGGTGCAGCAAGCCCACCTACACGTGAATCAGCTGCGCGGCTTCGAGCAGTTCTGCGTTGGGCGGCCCTTCTACGAGATGCCCGCACTTATGGCCCGCATCTGTGGAATCTGCCCCGTCAGCCACCTTGTCGCCGCAAGCAAAGCCTGCGACGAACTGCTCGCCGTGCAAGTGCCACCTACGGCCACCAAGCTACGCCGGATCATGAACCTCGCCCAGATCATCCAATCGCACGCGCTGAACTTCTTCCACCTCTCCGCACCCGATCTGCTGCTCGGCATGGATAGCGACCCGACCCAGCGCAACCTGTTCGGGCTACTTCAGAGCCACCCCGAACGGGCCCGCGATGGCATCCGTCTGCGCCAATTCGGGCAGCAGATCATCGAGCAACTCGGCGGCAAACGCATTCATCCGGGCTGGATCGTGCCCGGCGGCGTGAATGAGCCACTCAGCAAAGCCCACCGCGAGCAGATGCTCGGCATGATCCCCGCTGCACTGGCGATCATCGAACGCACCTTAACGTGGTTCCCGCCCCTGCTCGATCAGTTCAGGGCCGAGATCCAAACCTTCGGCAACTTCCCGTCGCTGTTTGTCGGGCTAGCCAATCATCAAGGCACGCTGGAACACTACGACGGCGGCATCCGCGTGATGGACTCGGCGGGCAACAGTATCGCCCAGTGGCTCGAACCAAACCACTACGCCGACTATATCGGCGAGGCCGTGGAGCCAGACAGCTACCTGAAATCGCCCTACTACAAGCCGCTTGGCTACCCCGATGGCATGTATCGCGTCGGGCCCCTTGCCCGCCTGAATCTGGTGGATCGGTGTGGCACACCCCGCGCCGATGCAGCCCTTACGGCCTTCAATGCCCGCTACCCGCGTCCAGTGCTGTCATCCTTCCTTTACCACTACGCCCGCCTGATCGAGATCATGTATGGCATTGAGCAGATCGAGCTGCTGCTCAACGATCCCGACATTCTCAGCGAGCATGTCCGCGCTTTTGCTGAACCCAACCGCAGCGAAGGGATCGGCGTATCCGAAGCTCCACGCGGCACCCTGATCCACCACTACCGCATTGATGGACAAGGCTTGGTGACCTACGCCAATATGATCATTGCCAGTGGCAACAACAACCTTGCCATGAATCGCGGCATCTTGCAAGCCGCCCGCCACTTCGTACACGGCACGGAGATCAAAGAGGGCATGCTCAATCGGGTTGAAGCAGTGATCCGGGCCTTCGATCCGTGCCTCAGCTGCTCGACTCACGCCGCCGGAGCGATGCCGTTGCACATCTGCCTGCACGCCCCCGATGGCCGCCTGCTGCACGAGCTGTGGCGCGAGTAGGGGGCAGGTTTCAGGGGGTTAGGTGCTAGGGGGCAGGGAAGGCAGACCACGAAGACCACGAAGAGCGCGAAGAGCGCGAAGAACACGAAGGAAGGCAAGGGCAGGCAGACCACACAGGGCGCGAAGGGAATTTAGGGCTAGGAGCCAGAGGCAGGTGGCGGGTGCTAGGGGTCAGGGATCATGATCGGCAGACGGTAAGGAAACGGAGCATATGCACTGTGATCGGCTGTTAATCGGGGTCGGCAATCCTCTGCGTGGCGATGATGGCATCGGTGCGGCGATTGTCGCCCACGCCGAACAAGCCCATGCTGGCGCGTGGGCAACGCTTACTTGCCACCAACTCTTGCCCGAATACGCCGCGCTCTTGAGCCACTATACACGGGTGGTAATTGCCGATGCCGCCTACCCCACACCCGCCATGCCCATCGGCACGGTGCGCTGTGTGCCTGTGCAACCCGAACTCGCGCATGGCTCCGCCAGCCCACACCATCTGACCGCCGCCACACTGCTCGGCTGGACGCAGGTGCTGTATAGCACCCCCCCGCGCCTGTGGCTGGTGACTATCGCTGGCGCAGATTTCGGCTACAGCGACACCCTCTCATCAGTGGTGCAAGCGGCGTTGCCGGAGGCACTGGCCCAGTGCGCGGCGTGCTTGGCCGGCTAGCCTCGGCTACCTGCCCCTGCCGCGAGGTTTAGCCTGCGGCAGACACCCCTTCGCGCTCTTCGTGCTCTTCGCGCTCTTCGTGGTCTGCCTTCCCTAACACCTGACCCCTGACCCCTAACACCTAACACCCCTTCGCGCTCTTCGTGGTCTGCCTTCCCTGACCCCTAACCCCTAACACCCCTTCGCGCTCTTCGTGCTCTTCGTAGTATGTGTTCCCTGACCCCTAACACCTAACACCCCTTCGCGCCCTTCGTGGTGTGCCTTCCCTGACCCCTAACCCCTAGCACCTGACACCCCTTCGTGCTCTTCGTGCTCTTCGTGTTCTTCG
>CALCJV010000091.1 GCA_937967405.1 uncultured Chloroflexales bacterium
TCACGCTACTCACCCACACGCTCGATGCGTGCGCCCAAGCTAGCGAGGCGTTCCTCGATCCGCTCGTAACCGCGATCAATCTGCTGGATGTTGAAGATTTGGCTGCGCCCCCGCGCACACAGCGCAGCAATCAGCAGGGCCATGCCGGCCCGAATATCGGGGCTAGGCAAGCCATCCGGCTCGCCGTACAGCTGGGCCGGGCCCACCACCACCGCTCGGTGCGGATCGCACAGGACGATGCGTGCACCCATGCTGATCAGCCGATCTACGAAATACAGGCGGCTCTCAAACAGCTTCTCGTGGATCAACAGCGTGCCGCGCACCTGCGTGGCAACCACCACCGCCGTGCTAATCAGATCGGCGGGAAAGCCGGGCCACGGCGCGGAGTCAATCTTGGGGATAGCCCCATGCACATCGTCACGCACAGTCAGCTCTTGATCGGCGGGAATGATAATATCGTCGCCTGTATCCAGCCAGCGCACGCCCATCTTGGCAAAGGTGATCCGGGCCATGCGGTGATCGCGGGGGCGTGCGTTCGCAATGCGGATTTCGCTCCCAGTCACAACAGCCAAGCCGATCAATGAGCCAACTTCCATAAAGTCGGGGCCTATCGTATACTCGGCGGCGTGCAGGCGCGGCACGCCCTCGATCTCGATCACGTTCGTGCCAATCCCACTGATCTTTGCGCCCATCGCATTCAGGCAGTGGCACACATCCTGTATGTGTGGCTCAGATGCGGCATTGCTGATGGTCGTATGGCCTTCGGCGAGCACCGCCGCCAAGATTGCCTGCTCCGTACCGGTCACGCTCATCTCATCCAGAAAAATATCTGCGCCGCGCAGTTGATCGGCCCGCAAGATGTACTGATTCGGGGTGACTTCGACTGTCGCACCAAGTGCCTGCAACGCCAGAAAGTGCGTATCGAGCCGCCGCCGCCCGATCACATCGCCGCCCGGACGGGGCAACGTGATGGCTCCCACCCGTGCTAGCGCAGGCCCTGCCAAGAGGATCGAGGTACGAATCTTGCGGCAGAGGTGTGGATTGGGCTGGGTAGGCTGCATGGCCCGTGCACAAAAGGCGTAGCTGTTGGGGCTGAGCCGTTCGACACTTACGCCTATTTCCGCCAGCAGTTCAATCTTCGTGCGAACATCACCGATGTTGGGCAGATTGTGCAGCACCAGCCGCTCATCAGTGAGCAGAGCGGCAGCTAATAACGGTAGGGCGGCATTCTTGTTGCCAGCGGGGGTGATGGTTCCTGCGAGCCGATGGCCACCTTCAATCACAAAACGCTGCATGCGCGGGGTACTCCCTTCTGTATCGGTTCGTGTAGCGCGGGTATTATAGCACAATCACTCGGCTCAACCGATCAGCCTCGCTCGCGCACCCGCCACGCAACACTGCGCGGGTAGGGTTCAGCGACACTGGCTACGCTGGTTGGGGCCCGAAGTTCCAGCAGCGCACACGCACGCGGCACAGCTAGCTCTAGCACCTGCCACTCCGTACCGAGCGTGAGCGTCTGCGTCAGCTGCCCATCGAGCCAGAGCTGCACGGGCGTAGCCGCGTGTTGGGCGCGTAGCTCGAGCACTAATGGCCCCGCCTGCGGCACACGCAGCTGCATGCGCCCCATGGCCCAGCGCAACGGCTCAGCATCGGTAGGGTCGGAGCTGGCAGGGTAACTGCCGTGCAACACCCCGATAGCCGGATCGGAACTAGCAAAGCGGGTTACCCTACAGGCAGGCAGTTGCGTCCATGCCCATTGGTAGAGCTGGTTGCTGTCCCAGCTCACCTGCTGCAAGGCGGCAAGGGCCGCCTGCACCGTTGCCGGATCATCAAGCTGCCGGGCTAGTTCGATCTGCCACGCCCGCACATAGCTATTGTGCGGGTTGCGTTCGGCGGCAGCGGTGTAGGCCGCAAGTGCACCGCGTAGATCGCCCTGTTCGCGCAGCAAATCGCCTTGAGCGACGTAGGGGAGATAGTTCTCCGGCATGGCGGCGATGCCACGCTCAACAGCTTGCATATCGCGGGTGAGGTGGCCCACCAACAACCAGAATTGGCTGTGTCCGAAGGGGATATAGATGCGGGCAAACCAGATCAGCATAAGAGCCACCAGACCTGCCCCCAAGGCTGCCCGCCGCCACACCTGCGCCGCCTGCCAGCGGGCCCACATCTGGCGTGGCTGGGCAAGGACTAGCGCGGCATACCCAAACACAAACAGCAGCAAAGGCAGGCGCAGGCGCGGATGCCCTAGCGATACTGCACTGAGCAGCGTGCCATACACCGCCCACAGCAGCACCGCAAGGCTGTGCTCGTGGCGATGGGCTAGTCCAATGCCGACTACCGCCAGCAGCGTGAGCAGCGCATATTGCAGATCGCTCGCCAGCGCAAACAGCAGTGAGCCTTGATCGAGGGTCACCCCAATCGGGGCATTCGCCGCAAATAGGCGCACATCGAATTGCCACAACGAGATGGCTTTGTTGCGTGTGCGGCTGATAAACAGGGCGGGGTCAGCTTGGATATTGGCGAACGCCTGCGCCATGGCGAGCTGTTGCCGCTCGGCGAGATTGGGGATCGTTGCGTTCCACTCGAATTGCAGGTTGCGCTCTTCGGGGGTGCGGAGATTGCCGAGCCAGAAACTTGTCCCGCCACTCGTATCGGTCAAGATCAGGTGACCATGCACGGCATAGTTACGGATCACCCACGGCGTATTGATCAGCACGAAACCGGTCAGCAATGCCACCCCCGCCCACACCCGCCGCTGCACGGGGAGTGCGGGCAGCCAGTGCTGGCGCAGGATGCGCCGCACCACAGCCCCGCCCACCCAGATCAGCCCGACAGTGAGCGGCAGGGCGTAGAAGGCTATTGGGCGCGTGAGCGTGGCCAAGCCCCACACCAGCCCACATAGCAGCATCCAACGTGGATCAAGGTCGCGCCGCCGGGCCGCTTCAAACAGCACCAGCGTCGCCGCCATCAAGAGCGTGAACAGCGTCTCCGAAAGCATTTGGCTGGCGTAGCTTGCATACGGCAGGAACAGTCCAGCAAGCAGGGCGGACACTAGGGCTACGCGCCGACTGCCGCTCATTAAGCGGGCAAGCTCGGCCAGCAACACGAGCGTGATTAGTGAAATGATCGCCTGCACAAGCATAGCGAGCGGGATGTTGACCCCCGCCACTGCAAACACGCCTGCGAGAAAGATGGAGGTTAAGGGTGGGCGGAGCCACTGCCCGGTATCGTAGTAGTCTTGATTGAGCAAGATGTGGATTGCGCCGCGATAGTATTCATCTTCGTCGGCGGGGTAGACCACTCCAGATGTACCGTGATCGAGCCAGAGCCACAGGCGCGGGAGCATTGCCACCAGCAACACCCCCGCAAGGAGCAGGGTATAAGTACGCCACCTCACGAAGCAGAGGCAGCCACACGAGACGAACGGGAGGCGGGGCTAAGCTGGGCGGTGAGAATGCTGGCAATGCCCGCTTGCAGTGTGCTGTAGGTGACAATGTTGCCCAAGCTCACGCCGAGCTGCACCAACGTCTGGGCGATGCGCGGCTGGATGCCGGTCAGGACGATGTGGGCCCCAATCAGATTGACCGCACGGGCAACTTGGATCAACGCATTGGCGACAGAGGTATCTACCGTTTTGACCCCCGTAATATCCAGTAGCACGGTTTCGGCTTGATGCTGGACAATCCCTTCAAGCAGCGTCTCCATCACCTGCTGGGCCCGCCGATCCGTAATCGTGCCAATCAACGGCATCACCAGCACCCCATCGCTAATCGGGATCAGCGGCGTGGATAGCTCGGCCAGCATGGCCGCCTGCTCGCGGATGATCGCCTGCTGCTGTTCGGTTTCTCGTTGGGCTTCACGCACAAGAATGCTTTCGGTCAGGTCGGCAATCACACCGTCCCACACAATTGTTCCATCAGTATCAAGGTGCGGGCGCGAGGTGATTCGCACCCAATACTCCTCACCATTCGCTCGAAAAGCCTTCCCTTCCCATAGGAGAAGTCCCATCGTTTTAGCCGACTCAGCAAGAGCTTTTGCGAAACTCTCACCATAATCGGGATGGAAGCGTGAGGCAAAGGTGGTAGCTATGTTCTCTTGAACTACTTCCCGCGAGAATCCCGACAATTCGGCAATACCGGCACTGACATAAGGGATAGATGTTGCTCCATCTGGGGTCATCACAAAGCGGTAGATTGCCGCAGGCACGTTTTGGTGCAGTTCGCGGTAGAAGGCTAATTCTGCTTCAGGAGACAACTGTGGTTGATCCGACATGGAATACTCCAAATGTGTTCGCATGATTGTGTAAATTATTGTTTTGTATTATACCATAGGAACGTGTGGCAGGTACTTTCGCTGGAATTAGCAGACAAGCAGTGCTTAACAATACCGTTATGCAACGGCAGCGCAAGCGGTGCAAGCACGCGGTGGTGGTGGATTACCTCACGAAGCAGAGGCAGCCACACGGGACGAGCGGGGGGCGGGGGCAAGCTGGGCTGCGAGGATGCTGGCAATGCCCGCTTGCAGTGTGCTGTAGGTGACAATGTTGCCCAAGCTCACGCCGAGCTGCACCAGCGTCTGGGCAATGCGCGGCTGGATGCCGGTCAGGACGATGTGGGCCCCAATCAGATTGACCGCACGGGCAACTTGGATCAACGCATTGGCGACAGAGGTATCTACCATTTTGACCCCCGTAATATCCAGTAGCACGGTTTCGGCTTGATGCTGGACAATCCCTTCGAGCAGCGTCTCCATCACCTGCTGGGCCCGCCGATCCGTGATTGTGCCAATCAACGGCATCACCAGCACCCCATCACTAATCGGGATCAGCGGCGTAGATAGTTCGGCCAGCATGGCCGCCTGCTCGCGGATGATCGCCTGTTGTTGCTCAGCTTCGCGTTGGACTGCTTGATCGCGAATACTCTCAGACACATCCAGCATCACCCCATCCCAAATGAAGGTTTCATCGGGGCCAAGACGCGGGCGTGCGGTTGCCCTTACCCAATACTCAGCATTATTGTCCCGCAAGGCTTTGCCTTCCCATGTGAACACCTTCATGGTTTTGGCCGACTCCGCAATCGCTTGCACAAAGCTATCCACATACTCTGGGTGAATCCATTTGGCAAGATTGTTACTGCTCCGTAATTCTTCCGCCGAAATCCCAGCCATTTCAGTAATGCCTGCGCTGATGTAGGGCATGGATGCGTGACCATTTGCATCCATGCAAAACTGATACAGAACAACGGGGATATTGTGGTGCAGTTCGCGGTAGAAGGCTAATTCTGCTTCAGGAGACAACGGTAGTTGATCCAACATGGGATGCTCCGACTATAACGACAAGATTATACGCGAAGATTTCTTCGATTATAACATAAGAATGTCAACAGAGCATCGTTTGGGCAGTGGACACTATACCACCCCAAAACGGCGTTCCGATGGAACGCCGCGCACAAAAGAATTTGAGGTTGACCTGCGGGGGCCGCAGCTACGCCACTGCGGGGCGGCGGGGGAAGAGGTGATGGCGCAGCTCGCTCACCAGAATATCGCCCGTCATCCGCATCTGGGTTAGCCATGGGGCCGGAGCCATACGTTTGTGCATGTAGCTATCGAAGGTCAAGCGTTGCACATCTTTGTTGGCACACATCTCGGTAAACACTTCCATCTGGCGTTCGTTGCCATAGCCCCACCACTCCAGCCAGCGCAAGAAGCCGTACATCGTGCCGTAGGTGCGCCACCATTGGCGTTCATAGGCCCGCAAGTTTTTGGCCGTCGGTGCATCAAGGTGCTGGACGAGCACCTGTGCCGCCATTTGCCCACTTTTCATGGCCCAGTAGATACCTTCGCCAGACGTATGCACCACCAAGCCGGCCGCATCACCAATCAGCATGGCCCGATCAAAGGCCATCTGCTTGCGCGGCTCCATCGGCAGGGCGTGGGCTTCACGCAGCTTGAGCGTGCCGCCTTCCAATGCCGATCCGAGCCGGGCCTTCATGTTAGCGAGCAGGGCGCGAGCCTGTTGCGAATTGCTGGGGCCTGCGCCAATCCCGACGGTGATGTGATCATATTTCGGAAATGCCCAGCCATAGAAGTCGGGGCTAACATCGTAGCCCAAATACAGGTCCGCCGTATCTTCCCAGCGGGCCATCTTCTCTGGCGGCAGCATAATCCGCTCCTGAATGGCAATCGCCCGTTTGGTGGGGGGCAAGCCGAGCAGCTTCGCCGTCGGCGAGTAGGCTCCATCCGCACCGATAATCACATCCGCGTGGATGAACCGCTCTGGGCCAGTGGGGTCGTCCGGCGTGCGATAGGCCGCCCGCACCCCTCGATCCGTGATAGTCAAGCCAGTGAGCGTGCCATGCACTAGCTCTGCACCCTGCGCCACAGCCCGATCCCGTAGCCAGTGATCGAACACCTCGCGGCGCACCATCGCCACGTAGTCATCGCTGCTCGGCGTGCTGCCAGCCACCGGCACATTGACGTGCTGGTTGCTCGGCGAGACAATCCGGCAGTGCTTCACTTTGCGGTCAATCAGGCTGTGGGGAATGTCGAATTCATGGAACGCGGCCGGTGGCACTGCTCCGCCGCAGGGCTTGGGCTTGACAAGCTCACGCTCCAGCAGAATCGTCTCGATTCCGGCGGCGCGGAGCGTGGATGCGGCGGTTGCGCCGCCCACCGATGCCCCAACAATGAGAACTCGTTGTGCCATTGCTGGCTCCTCTCTGTGCTTCTCGTGCTCAACTTCGCTACGCGCAATTAGGCCAGCCCGGCCACACCAAGCGCAGCCACCAGCATCCCCCACACATACAGCATAATCGCGGTGGCATTGAAGAATACGGCGTTATGCTCTGGATCGCGCACAAAGCGCACAAACGGTAGTATCTGGATCAGCAGGAGTACACCAATCACGGCGGCGGCAATCAGGCTGCCCCACCAAACGAGCAGCGCGATCACGCCGAGCTGGGCTGCCGCCATCGTGAAGACGACCATCCACGCAGCACGTTGCTTGCCGTACATCACGGGGATGCTGCGAATGCCCATTTGCTGATCGCCCGCAATGCTCTTGAAATCGTTCACGGTCATAATGCCGTGTGCGCCGAAGGAGTACAGCACTGCCAGCGCAACACTGGGACTTGTCCAAGCCAATGGCGCAAAGATGGCATGCCCCGCCAGCCACGCCAGCCCCTCATACGAGACCGCAACCAATGTATTGCCAACCCAGCCATTGCGCTTGGCGCGGATCGGCTTCATGCTGTAGAGGATGGCAAACAGCAAGCCAACCCCGACAAGCAGGGCCACCGTGCGCCCTAAAGCCAGTGCCAGCAGACTACCAAGCAGCAGCAACGCAAGGACAATGAGCTGAATGTCTTGCATCGAGATTTGTCCCGATGGAATCAAGCGATCTGGCTCATTGATTGCATCTACCTCACTGTCGCAGAAATCGTTGATGACCTGCGACAGCCCGCACAGCACGGGTCCAGCCATCAAGACCCCAAGTAACAGCAGCCACATCGTCGGCAACGACCACGCCAACGCGCCACTAGCAATCGCCCCACAGAGCAACGCCCACGCTGGTGCAAACCACGTAATCGGCTTCATCAGGGTGATCGTACGGCGCAACCGTAGCCAGCCCCCGGCTGGCGCAAGTGTTGTCGGGGCAGCCTGCGATGATGCAGGCTGCCCGACAGGTGAACCGTTATGCATATTCTGCATAGAGACCTCGCCTTCTAACAGGAGGGATACCTCACTGTGTGGCCGGAGTAGCTTGCGTCCCAGTCAGGAGCGGTGGGAACAGGGTAATGCCCGCTTCACCTTCAGGAATATCGGCAAAGTTCAATGCCGCTTTCGGAATAATATTCCCCCGGTGACACGTATAGCAGCCCGGCACGGCGTAGTTGGCATCATCGCGATTGATGTAGTAGACCCGCCCGTCGAGCGGGAAGTTGGCTAGCTCTTGCGCGGATGGGCGCGGGAGCACATACTTCGACCAGTTTCGGGCCATAAACGTCGTCATTTGCAGCATGTGGATCGCCTTCAGGCGGTTGACCCCATAGTTCGGATTGAACTGGGGGGCGGGGTTGTCGGCCTCGAACGCATAGAAGTTACGCGAGTTGTGGCAATAGGTGCACCCTTCACCAAGTGCCCAGCCCATCAGGTTCATGGTATTCTGGTTGATCGTCACCTGATCTTGGGTGCGTCCACCTTCGTGGGTTAGCGAGAGCGAGCCACGCCCACTGGTTGGATCGGCGGGATCATACGGTCGCCAGACTTGGTAGTCGTAGAGGTAGTAGAGCACGGCCTCTTTCAATAGCATCGGGTTGTCCACTTGCACCACCGTGTTGGGGTCTTCGTTGAGAGCCTGAATGGCGGCTGCGCCGCGGATCGGCATGCCGTTCCCATCGAGTGGCTCCAGCGTAACCGGAATTGGGGGAACACTGCGATCAAACTGCTCGCTTACCGTTGGCATCAAGATCGGCTGACCTTGGTGGCAGGTATCGCAGCGCACATAGTTGCCCCGCCAGTTGGGGATGTTGGTCAAGTAATTGGCATTCAGGTCGGTCACGAGGCGCAACATCAACCGCCCAGAGATTTTCTGCGGATAAGAGTCGGCGGCAAAGTTGTTAATGTTGTGGCAGTATTGGCAGCCAACGCCCAAACCGCCCGACATTTGGATCATGTACGCCCAGATTTGGGCCGTGTTGAGGCCCTTTAGGACTTGCACGTTCTGCGGTTGCGGAAAGGCGGCAATGTACGCCTGCCCAGCCTGAATGCCAGCGTTCCACGCCTCAGTTCCGAGCCACGGCTCACGCCCATCAGTCGGCACGTTTGGCGCAGCGGCCGCAATCAGCGCAATGCCATCGCTATTGTTGTACGGGGCATTGGCGGCGGCGGCAGCTTCGCTCAATGCGGGGGCGAGGGTCAATGAAAAGACCCACCAGAACGCGATGATGGTCAACCCAGCCACCACTGCACCGACGAGCAGCGTCACGAGCAAAGCCTTTTGTCGGTCAGTCAAACCTTGTTGTGCTTCCATCGGATGCTCCGATCTAGGATTGCGAAGGCAGCGATGGGCTGCGCTCCGTCAACATAACACCCATTATCACAATATCCATCGTCTTTACGCGGCGATCATCTGAGCCTGCCCCAACACCGACAGATACGTCTGCTAGGGGGTGGTACGGTTCGGATGTTGTGTCTGTATTATACCGCGTACCCCCATCTCAGTCAATACATTTTGTTCTATTTGCAAAAACAGAACAGCACAAACTACCCAAGAAAACAGCCGCCAGCGCAGAGTGCTGGCGGCTGTCCGAGCGGTACGATCCGTGCAGTGCTGACAGCGCACCGGCTAGATCAAAGCACGCAGGTAGGTCATCCCTACTTCAACTTGATCCAGCATAGCGGAAGGTGAACCGAGCCAGTTATACTTCGGCGAGCTAAGCACGATGAAGTGGATCAGCAACGCCACGACCAACCCAAGAATACTGAACACTACGGCAACAGTACGGACATAACTTCGTGATTGCATTGTCTATACTCCTGTTCTATGACTTACATTTGTGGCGGTAGCCACGGGCGCCATATGAATACCAACAGGTGGGCGACAATGGCAATCCCCATAAAGCCGTAAATCGACTTCACAACAATGTCGTGAATGAGCCAATCAGCATTGTTAAAAAGTGAACGCCACTTTGCTGGTACCAGATCATCAGCATCATCTTGCATAAGAGTCCTCCTCAACATGTAACCTACACAACTTCCATCACCGTTCTGAGCACTGATCCACAAGGGTGGTGCAACTACCGTGTGTGCTATGCGAGAATGTCGAGCTGTGTAATTGCCTTAAGTTACTTTTTATTATATAGGATGTAACAGCACTTGTCAATAGGGCAATTCTCAACCATCCTACCAAAGCCTGTCTTGCAACCGATTTTATCCCTTCAAAAAGCCATAAAATCAATCCTTTAACAGATTCTCAGCCACCATACTGATGCGTGATCATGTTTCGTGTCACGTCAGAATTTCGGTTTCATGCCCAGCACCTCTCGCAGCCGAACCTACCCGTCATCCATGTACCATATGTCATCCGCACCAGCTAGAGATGGTCTCCCACACGGTGGAGCACTTGACAAGCGCGTCAGGACAGTGTATACTCTGAGCACAGTTGCTCTCCAGCGACTCCACAACCTGTATGCATGGTGTTGTGCTAGATTGCATATTGGGGATTGTAGTGTGTGTTAGTTTCACACGATTTAGTGTGGACAGGGTGATGGCACACACGGTATCACAGACAGTTTCACGCTCTTAGCCTGTGGATAACATCTTGAAGCCATATGCTGATTGGCTACGTCTTGTAGCTGCATGCGACGTGATATTCTGGTTGGATGTGAAGGCAGCACCCTTGATCGGGATGGTAGATGCGCTGGAAGAGGAGCAGTGGGTGGATGGATGAATCTCCCTATATGGCATGGTACAGGATGCAGGGTTGATTCAAGGCTTCGTTTATCGGTCGGTTTTGTAATTTGAGGGGGAACACGACGAACTATGAGATCACGGTTACTTACTCCATTTGTCTCGGCTTTGGCTGGAAGCCTGTTTGTGCTTCTAGCAATGTTTGTCTGGAGCGGCATGCGTCAGCCCGGTGAGCAGCTTCTGCTGCTTGAACCCACCGTCGCTGAAGCAAACACGACCACA
>CALCJV010000092.1 GCA_937967405.1 uncultured Chloroflexales bacterium
CCGCCGAAGTGGGTCGCCACGACGGGCAAGCCGCATGCCTGCGCCTCAACCAGACTGATCCCGAAGGTCTCGCTGGCATAGCTCGTGGCGAGGAGCAGATCAGCGTGGCTGTAGAGGCGCGGAAGCTGCGGGCGCGGAACCATCCCCAGCCAGCGGACCCGCTCGGCTAGCCCTAGCGTGTGGGCCAGCTGCGTCAGGCGCGGGCGATCTTCGCCATCGCCCGCCACCACCAGTGTCGCCGTCGGGAGGCTGGTAAGGGCGCGGATCGCTGTTTCGACCCCTTTCCACGGCTGGAGCCGCCCTGCATAGAGCAGGATGTGGGCGGTAGCAGCGAGGCTCGCTCGGTACGCTGGATCAAACGGCTGCGGGCGGAACAGAGCCGTATCTATGCCATTGTAGATCACCTGCGGCTGTAGCGGGTAGCGGGCGGCAACGGTACGGGCATTGAAGGCACTGCATGCAACTGCGCCGTCCATCTGGCGGGCAAGCCACTGATCGCCGCGATAGAAATCCTCACCGTGACAGCCGAGAACTATCCGGGCCCCACCGATGCGCCGTGCCAGCAGGGCGGGCAGCATATCGTAGGGCTTCTGGAGATGGAGCAGATCATAGCCGCCGTGTGCGAGTGTGGGCAACGCCGCTACGGCCAGCGTCAGCCGTTCGAGCAGCTTGGCTTCGGCGTAGGCGCGGCGCAGGGGCGGCATTGCTTGAAAGATGCGCCGACTGACGAACGGGAACGTGAGCACGCGCACATTGGGCGCAGGCTCACGGATTGGCCCCACCCCCCCAATGATCGTAACGGCATGCCCACGTTCGGCGAGCGTGCGGCTAAGGTCCCACACAAAACTCTCCACGCCGCCGACGCGGGTGGTGGTGGTCAAGTTGTACAGGGCGATTGCCAATGGTGACATTGCTGCTGTCATATCGCGGGCAGTATACCACGCTTGCCCGGCACTAGCTGATTCCGATCACGGGCTGGCCAGTTTACGGGATTGCTGCTCCCTGAAGTCCCATCTTTGCCACCTATCAGCCCGATCTCAGCATCGGCACAGATCGCTACTATCGCGTGGGGATCGCTCGTGGCGTATCCTGTAGATAGCCAGAGCAATGGCTTTTGGCTCCCTGCACGGATAGGAGCTGTGTGATGAACGACTACCAATCATATCAACCTGCCGAGACAACCGACCAGATTCGCCTGCTTGCAGAGCTAGGCGATGCCCCTGAGCAAGACCTGCCTGATCTGCTGTTTGTGCTCCTGATCGGTGGCTTGGCGGGGGCGGTGATGCTGATCGGACCCTTGATCGCCATGTTTGCCCTGCACGGAGGCTGGCAATGATTATTCGCAATCAGCAACGGCTATGCAGTTGGTGTGGTGTGTGGGATCACGCTTCAGTACTACTGATTGGAGGGGTACGTCCCCAGAGCAGCAACGAGAGCAGCGTACCCGGCAGCGCAAAGAGCAACGCGAGCACCAAGGCCAATTCACGCGGGGTTGCGCCTGCATCGCTCGCTACGCCTGTGCCGTAGCTAGAGAGCGCAACCACCAACATCAGCACGGCGTACTCGATGGCAAAGACCCGCCCGCGTAGCTGTTCGGGCACATCGAGTTGGAGCAGCGTGCTGCTAAAGACCCAGTTGATACTGCCGCCAGTGTGTGCCAGCACAACCGCCAGTAGCGCAATCGGCAGGGAGCTTGTGCCACTGAAGATCAGATAGCCTACCAGCGAAAGATAGTAGCCCAAGCCGATCCCGCGCCGCAATATCGTGCGTGATGTGCCCCACACCTGCTGCACCACGATAGGTCCCACTGCAGCCCCTACGCCGCGTGCCGCATAGAATAACCCGATGGTGATTGCGCCATCGCGCCCAAGCGGGAAGAGCTGCTGCCCATATAGGGTAAACAGCAACAGCACGCCTGCACTCAGGTTCCACAGGGCTTTGGCCAGCACATACCACACAATATCAGGGGTGTGCCGGATGTAGCGCAAGCCTTCGCGTAGCTCACTGATGCCCGTGCTGCCGCTCGTGCGCGGGTGCGTGGTGTGGGCCTCGCTGATGGCAATGCCGGCGATCAGCCACGCCGAAAGCAGGTAGGAGGCGGCATCGGCAATGAATGCCGCCTGCGCCCCCAACACGCCCGTGATCAGTCCGCCGAGTGCCGCCCCAAACGCGAGCACCACCGACCACGTTGCACCGCTCAGGGCATTCGCTGTGACCAGATCAGACGGGGCGACAATATCGGGGAGGATCGCAGCACGGGCTGGCTCGAAGAAGGCATTGAGCGAGACTTTCAACGCCGAGACGGTATAGATCAGCCACAGGTCTTCCGGCCCTTGCACCAGCAGCAAGGTGAGGATGAGGGCCGCTCGCCCCAGATCGGCAAGTACCATCAGCAGCTTGCGCGGCAGCCGATCCAGCACGATACCGGCAAAGGGGCCAATGATTGCGGGGGGCAGGAATTCGGTGAGCAGGAGTAGCCCAAGCGCGGCACTTGAGCCAGTCAGGGCCAGCACGATAGTGTAGAGGGCGATGCTGTCAAGCCAATCGCCCAATTGGCTGACTATCTGCCCATACCATAGGCGGCGAAAGCGATCATTCTGGTGCAGCAGGTGCAGATAGGCCGCTGGGATGCTGGGACGGATCATTCGGGATAGCTTCGCACGCGCACCTTCATCGCCCGATCAATCTCGCGCTGGGCTTCGCGTTTGGCAATATCATCGCGCTTGTCGTAGAGCTTCTTGCCGCGGGCCACCCCCAGATCAACCTTTGCCCAACGGCCTTTCATCAGCATCCGCAGCGGCACAATCGTGACCCCCTTTTGCTGCACCAGCCCACGCAGGCGGTTGATCTCACGCCGTTTGAGCAGCAGGCGGCGCGGGCGGGTAGGTTCGTGGTTGGTGAATTTGCCCGCTTGATCATACGTGGCGATATGGGCATCGTAAAGAAACACATCATCCCCAACGATACGGGCATAGCTGCCGCGCAGGTTCACCCGCCCGGCCCGCACCGATTTGATCTCGCTGCCGGTTAGGACAATCCCCGCCTCGACCTCATCTTCGATGTGGTAATCGTGGCGGGCTTTGCGGTTCTCAGCAACAACGTGAACAGGGCGACCGTCGCGGGTTGCCATAGATACATCTACCTTACACGTAACTATATATATTGTGCAGGGGATGTCGCCCACCGCTTGGGCGGCATCGCACCGCAATACCGTGATATTATACCATTCTCCACAATGATGTGGCATCTGTCCTGCGGGGGGCTAGGGCAAGCGTAGCGACTATGGGTGTGAGCAGCGCGACAACCACTTGCGGCTTTGCGGAGAGGCACTGACGATCCTTACCTATTCCGACGTATGCGACGCTGACGTATGCGCGGCCAGCCACGCCGTCCGGTCAGCAAGTGTCGCTATGTCGAAGATGGCATCAGCCAACTCTAGCAGGTCATCGCTGCGTAGCTGCTGCACCTGCGCCCGCAACGGTTCTGGCAGCTCCCCCAATCGCCGCCTCAGCTGGCGTAGCAGCATAGATGATC
>CALCJV010000093.1 GCA_937967405.1 uncultured Chloroflexales bacterium
GGTGTGCGGGGTCAGGTCGGTCAGACCAATCGTGCGGGCATAGTTGGTCAGGATCAGCCAGAAGCCCTGCCGCGTGAGGCGTTTGCCGCGATGGTTGAGAAAGATGGCTGGTTCAGGTACGGTGGCGTTGCGGCAGAGTTGTGGGCGGGCAATGTCGAAGTATTCTTCGAGCGCGGTCAGGGTACTCTCACACTCGCTAAGCGGCAAGATGCGCTGGCGTTCGCGGGAGCCGGTGCAACGCACCTGCTTGCTGGGCAGGTCGAGGTCATCCATATTCAGCGCAACGAGTTCGCTCACGCGCATCCCCGTTGCATACAGCAGTTCAAGCATGGCCCGATCCCGCATCCCTTCCGGCGTGATCGAGCCTTTGCTCGAGCGCATGGGCAGTTCGAGCAGGGCATCTACTTGCTCCATGCTGATTGCTTGAGGCGTGCGGCGGGCAACCCGCGGCGTATCAAGCTGATCGGAAGGATCGTATTGGATATACCCGCCCTGCTTGAGGAAGGTATAGAACGAACGCACCGCCGCCGTGCGGCGCGCAATCGTCGAGTGGGCATAGCTGCGCTCGCGCAGGTATAGGCTAAAGTCCCGCATATCTTCCGCCCCAACCTCAGCCCATGCCGTAATCCCACGCTCAACCATAAACTCAAGGCATTGTGCGAGGTCGTTGCGATAGGCAGCCATCGTATTGGCACTCATGTTGCGTTCGCTTTGCATGTAGGCAAGGAATAGTTCAAGATGATGATCCATAGTTGTTCTCTCTCGCACGGCCACAACTAATCGAGTAACACAACGCTAGACAGGCACCGGGCAGATGTCCAGCCCCACGTGCTTAGGTGGCTATGCAACGGTAAAGATCCTGCTGATTGGATTACGTAGGCTCCGACAATCCCCTGCGGCACTGCATTATGTCTGGTTTTAACGTGCGTGTATGGTACAGCAAAGGCATTGTGCTGTCAAACGCGGCGTAGCGTGCATATAGAAAACGACGAGCGCATAAGCCAAAAAGAGCAAGGATTGTGCTAATTCACGCGAATTTATGTTTAGGCGGTGTGGTCAATTTTCACTGCGGCGAACGGCGATTGGGTGAGCTACGCGATTGGATGCTTGCGCTGCCCGATTGGGGCGATCTCTCATGCTTATGTGCGGCAGGCGATGCTGTGGGCAATGCCTAGCGACGGCTAGCGGCGGGGGTGTGCATCGGTGGTAGAGAAACGCACCCTACCGCTCATATCCCCGCCGCATGGCTCTCAATTGGGTGAACATCTTTACGATCTGTACACGCTGTTGCGCCCGCAGTTTACCACCCTTGTGAGCGGCGCACCTGATCCACGACACGGGCCAACATTGTCCGCCCAGTATTCAGGTAGGTGGTGTAGACGGTGGCCCGTCCGATGGCAAGCGGCACAGCTACGCCGAGTAGCACGATGGCTGGGAGCCACAGCACTGCGCCGAAAATTTGCGATGCCCATGCACAAAGCAATGCCGCGCCGATCAGCACATTGAGCAGGGCGGTGTTGTTGTGGCGGGTATGCGCCTGTCCTATCAGTTCGCGCACATTGGCCAACAGCAGCAGGATGCCTGCGGCAAGGCTGAAGTGCATCACGAGGGCAGCGTTGAGCATCTGGAAGACAATGAAGGCAACGATGAGCAGGGCCAGCAGGGCCACAATACCAAGATGGAGCGGCTTGACATAAAACCCGCCAATCTTCACCATACGCGATGCAGGACGGCGGGCTGAAGCCGAAGGTGCGGGGTAGGGATCGTAATCTTTGGTCGGGCGTGGGTTTCCGTTATACATAGTTCGTGTGCATCCTTAATACGATACGGGCTGAATAGCAACATGCGAAACGATTCTCTGCTACGTTGCCGAACCAATCGGGTGGGCAGCGTAGCGATAGGACGCACACTGCGCGGAGAATGTTGCAGCGACTTAATCGTCAAAGACGGCCCGCACGCGGAACATGCCATCACGTTGGTCGGGCGCATTGCGGAGGGCGGCTTCACGCGGGAGCGCGGCTTCGACCTGATCGTCGCGGGTGACGGTTGTTAGCCCCGTAATCTGGGCTGTCGGCTCAACTCCGTCCACATTCAGTTTATGCAGTAAAGCCACATAATCAAGAATTGCCGAAAGCTGAACGCGCATGTGCTCAAGCTCTTCATCGGACATACGTATACGTGCAAGCCGTGCAACGTGATGGACATCATTGAGTGATAGTGCCATGGTTTCGTGTCCGTACTCGCCCAGCAGGTGGCTACTGAGGAGATACAGGCTCCTTTCTGCATTCATGCGCCAACGTTAAAAGGGGATGGCTGGCTTTGACAATCTGAGCAGGTTACTTCCGCTCTTTATGGTAGCAGGCTTTGTCGTTCGTGGCAATGGCTGAGCGTGGTACATTCTAGCCGATTTCTTGATCAGGATGGGTGAATGAGGACACGGACTAGCGTACTACCCAACCTACGAGGATAGTTCGTAGCATAGAGATGGGCAGCGTGGGTTGCTGAAACGCGCTTGTCATGTCTGTCAAGCAACGCCGTATCCACCCGCTTCATGTTCCCCTTGTCCAAGGATAGTCATCCT
>CALCJV010000094.1 GCA_937967405.1 uncultured Chloroflexales bacterium
GGGGCGGGCGATGCATTCAGCTCTTGGCGCACCACATAGATCGGCTTGCCCTGCGTCTCAAAGTACGTCCGCACCACCAACTCACCGATTAACCCCATGCTTAAGAATTGGAAGCCAAGAATGACCAGCACCACCGCGAGCAGCAGCAACGGGCGATCCCCGATGCTCTGGTTTAGGAACAGCTTCAAAACCACCAGATACAACCCCGTGAGAGTGCCGAGGATGATCGAGATTAGCCCAAACAGCCCGAAAATCTGCATCGGGCGGGTGGCATAGCTGAGCAGAAAGCGCACCGTGATCAGATCGAGCAGCACCCGCACAATGCGTGCGATGCCGTACTTCGATTTCCCGTATTGGCGGGCGTAATGATTGACGGGGAGTTCCGTAACCGCTACGCCCTGCCAGCTTGCAATGGCGGGAATGAAGCGGTGCAGTTCGCCATACAGTTGAATATTGTTGACGACATCGGTGCGGTAGACTTTGAGCGAGCAGCCGTAGTCGTGCAGGTATACGCCCGTCGCCACCGAAATCAGGCGATTGGCAATCTGCGAGGGAAGCCGCCGGTTCCAATACGGGTCTTGACGATTCTCGCGCCAGCCACTCACTACGTCGTAGCCTTCGTGGGCTTTGGCCAGCAGCCGCCCAATGTCGGCTGGATCATTTTGCAAATCGGCATCAATGGTGATGATGTACTCGCCGCGAGCGCGGTCAAAGCCGGCCGAGAAGGCCGCCGTCTGCCCGAAGTTGCGCCGGAAGCGCACCACCCGCAAGCGCGGATCGGTGTCCGCGAGAGCTTCTAAGAGCGCAAAGCTACGGTCTGTGCTGCCATCATCTATCGCAATGATCTCATAGGTAATCGCTAACTTCTCTAGCTCCTCCGTGAGCCGTTGGTAGAGCTGCGGGATACTCTCCTCTTCATTGTAGATTGGCACCACAATAGACGCATGAAGCGGCGCGGGCGGCTCTGCAAAGGGATGATGATGGTTGATCATCGGCTGCGCCGGAGTCAATACCTGCATAACGTATCTTGATCCTTGCTTAATGATGTGCTGGAGCGTAAGACCTGTCGCGTTGCTGCAATTATACTGCATGTCAGGCAGTGTCAAGTGATGAGCAGGCGATACGACGCACCGCCTAATGCCTGTGGCCATCTTTGGCTCTAATACGGAATGATATGCTCGATCCGGCAACAGATGGACTGATTTCCTGCAATGCTAGCCACAACCCGCTGTTACTCTTCAGCGCAGAGCCGAACGATCTTGGGAGACAGGTGCAGTTTCTGCCGCACACGAGCATGCTGCTAGAGGTTACGCGAGACAGCCAGTGGCACACAGCGCAGATAACGCTGCATGCGGGCGACCTATTGCACACTGATGGCATCGTCGAAGCCCGTGATACCGATAATAATCGCTACCCCCATTGATTACACCGTCCGAACGGGAAGTCTCCGGATCGCGGAGCGACGCGATCCGGAGGCTCACCTCCTACCACTGGATTCGCACGGGCATATTCCCAAGGCGCACATCGTCGCCCTGAATCAGGGCGCGAGGCGTGCCGGGAATCAGTTTCGTGCCATTCACGAAGGTTCCGTTGGTGCTGTGCAGATCGTCGAGGAAAGGCTGCCCACGCTCCAAAAAGAGGCGTACATGTCGCCGCCCGACACCCTGCTCTAGCCCGCCGTAGGGGGTCAAATCAACATCGGGGAAGGATTGGCTCACGGGATCAGCCCGTCCGATAGTTACCTGTGTCGTATCGCCTAGGGCAAGCGTCACGCCGCGCTGTGGAATGATGATCCGTACCGCTTTCAGGCTCACTAGCCCGCTTGGTAGGGCTGGCGCAGCTGGCGCGGCTGGTAGGGATACCGGAGCAGGAAGATGATTGCTGGATGCACCCGCCGCAATGGGCTGTGGCGCAGGGAACACCTGCTGCGGGGGCACTAGCGACGGTGTACCAACCACAAGCGGCAATAAGGGTTGGCCACACTCATCGCAGAAGGCTTGCCCAACAATGGCACTCGCACCACACGCTGGGCATGTGATCGTGCCGATGCTGCTCGGTGGATGAGCTGCGCTCGGTGCAAGCACGGGCGGCGAGACGGCTCCTATCGTTGGGGTTGTCAGCAGCATCGGGGCCCCGCACTGATCGCAAAAGCGTGCGCCGACTGGATTCTCGGCTCCACACTGATCACAAAATGGCATACACCCTCCCTATTCCTGAACGTGACGCACAAGCAGCAGATTTGGCTTGCCTCGCCCATTCGCATCGGGGATCACCCCCGCTACCACAAAGCCGTGTTTGCAAGCGATCAATGCCACCGATACTGGTACGCTGGTTCGCATTATTCGTGCCAAACCAAAGCGTCAATGCACCCTGTTCACGCACATGGACGAGGAGATCAGCAAGCAACTGGTGCCCGATGCCCATCCGTTGGTATGCCGAATGCACCACCAGCGGGTGCAGTTCCCACGCCGCGCTGTAGCCTTCGGGGATCGCCCCAATCCAACCCACCCCGCGTCCATCGGGCTGCATGACAAGGCGGTTGATCCGCACTGGCTCAGCAGCACACGCAGTGGCTCCTCCACGCTGGGCTTTTGTTGCCCACGAAGATGTGTTGGTAGCACGGAAAGCGAGGTACAGCATTGCGGCAGTCTGTGCAAGCTGATCGGGTGTTGCGGCGGCAAGGTTGCAGATGCGTATGTTGCTCAACATGCTTTTAACTATACCACACTTCCCGCTAGATATAGGTCTGCAAGGAACCCGACTGCACGCCCCTGCGTCTTATCAACAAACGATACCATACGTTACGTGATCCTAATTGTGGAGGAAAGAACAACAGATGCTTACCCAAAGAATATGGCTGCTCGTGCTAGCCCTTGTGCTAGTCGGCTGTGGTGGCAGCGGAATCAATTCCGCGCCAGCCCCAAGCTATGATGCCAGTGAGGCCATGCCCGCCGCCGAGATGCCGCCAATGGCATTCAGTGAGCAAAGTGCGGGCGACATGCGCTTTGCGCCAGACACGATGCCCAACGACGGTAGTGGCGCAATCCCGGCTGCCGCCACGCAACAGCTCATCATCAAAAATGGCGATCTCGCCTTGCGGGTTGAGGATGTGTTCGCTGCCACTGCTGCGGTGAGTACACTGGCCAGTGAAGCCGGCGGCTTCGTGGTGTCATCAAGCAACAGTGGGTTGGAGCAGGACCTCCGCGCCTACATCACCATCCGTGTGCCCGCTGAACGTTTTGAGCCAACCTTGACCCAGCTTGAAGCTCTTGCCGTGCGGGTGCTGTCACGCAGCGTCAGTGGCAGCGATGTAACGGAGGAGTTTGTAGACCTTGAAGCCCGCCTACGGAACCTCGAAGCCACCCGTGATCGCCTGCTTGATATGCTCAATAAGGCCACCCGCGTCCAAGATGCACTGGATGTTAACCTTGCCCTGAGTGATGTGCAGGGCCAGATTGAGCAGATTCAGGGGCGCATGCGCTTCCTGAGCGAGAGTGCCGCACTATCTACGATCAACGTTGCGCTTGAGCCAGTGCCGGTCACACCAGTGCTGGCCGCAGATGGCTGGCAGCCGATACAGGTGGCCCGCGCTGCCCTGCGTGATCTGCTGAGCTTTGGCCAGTGGCTCGGCAATGGACTGATCGTGCTGGTGGTCTGGTCGCCAGTGTGGGCCCTGCTCGCCTTTGGGGGATGGCAGGGCATGCGGATGGTACGCAGGAAACTCCCGCAGCAGAAGTGAGCCACTAGGGGTCAGGTGCTAGGGGGCAGGTGGTAGGGAACACAGGCAGGCATACCGCGCAGAGTACGAAGCACACGAAGCGTAGGACATAGCGACGAGCAGGTAGGAACGAGGATCAGCACGTTGGCTTTGATCCCCGATACCTGCTCTTGATAGTCTGCGTATGCTTCGTGGTTTGCTTTCTCTGAGTTCTAGCACCTGACCCCCAGCCTCACCACACTACCACCTGCCCGAAGCACACCACCCCGCCCTGTGCAAAGCTACTCACGGCAATGCCCATCCGCCCGGATGTGGGGTGGGCAAGCCGGAGCCGTTCAAGCTCGCTGGCATCTAGCTCCAAGCCAAACGTATCGCCCTGTAGCGTCAGCAGGAGCAGGCGGGTATGCGGTAGGGGCATGGCCTGCCACTGCGCTTGGGCGGGCACAGGTGTCCACGCGAGGATCGTCTGTTCTGCCTGTGGGGTGATGTAATCGAGGCGGTAGAAGCCCGCGTAGGCAACACTGAGCCGGTAGTGGCTACCATCCGGCTGCACCCCGAAGAGCACCCCCGCCGCCGTTGCCGGATCGCCCGCCACGAGCGTCGCCACCACCTGTATGCGCGTCGGTGTCAGGGCCGGCGTGAGCAGGCTACTGGCTATGCTAAAAGGCTGGTTATTGGCAATGAGGTAGGCGTGATGGACAGCATCGTGGGCAAAGCGGGCGTGGGCTGTATCGGCGGTGGTAACGCCTGCGGGTAACTGTTCGAAATCGGTGGCAAATTGGGCCGTGGCGGCAGACGCAGGGAGCGGGGTAGCTGGCGCAGTGCGGCAATCCGATGCGGCAAGGGGCGGGGCAGCGGCGGGGGTCGTCGCCAGCCGATAGCCCAGCACCGCCCCGCCAAGCAACAGCAGCACCGCCGCCACACGGGCCCCACGGCGCGGGCGGTGCTGCCGTGTGTAGCCCATCCCAGAACTACGCGCTAGCTCGCCACCGCCGCCGTGTGCAACACCTCTGCCAGTGCCGCCAGAAAGCCCGCATTCTGCTCTGGTGTGCCATACGAAATCCGGATGCAGCCGGGCACGCCCCAACTGCTGATCGGCGTAACGCCGTAGCCGCGTTGGGCCAGCCCCTCTGCCACCGCTAGATCATCGCCGACATGCACCGCAACGAAGTTGGTTTCACTGGGGATCGGCTCTAGCCCTAGGGCACGTAGCTCCTGTTGGAAGAGGGCCCGGCTAGCGGCGGTGTGGAGCAGCGTGCGCTCAATATGGGCGGTATCTTCTAGCGCAGCTAGCCCACCGGCTTGGGCAATCGCATTCACATTAAATGGCGGGCGCACGCGGTGAAGGTAATCTATGATTGCACTATCGGCATAGGCATAGCCCAAACGCAGCCCAGCTAGCCCGTGAATTTTGGCAAAGGTGCGGAGGATAATCAGGTTCGTCCGCCCATTCCGCAACTCCGCCACCATATCTGGAAAATCGGGGCGCGTGGCATACTCAAAGTAGGCCTCATCCATCACGACCAGCACATGCTCAGGAACGTGGGCCAAGAATGCCTGCACTTCGGCTGCACCGAGTGTTGTGCCGGTGGGGTTGTTCGGGTTGCACACATACAGCAGGCGCGTGCGCGGTGTGATTGCAGCAAGCAAGCCCGCCAGATCGTGGGTGTAATCAGGGCGCAGCGGAACCCGCACAGCCGTGCCACCCAATTCGCGGGTCCGCAAAAGGTAGCTGATGAACGTGCCTTCCGCCATCACGGCCTCATCGCCCGCCGCAAGGAAGCCAATCGAGAGGTGCAGGATCAGCTCATCCGAGCCGTTGCTACAGATCACCATCTCTGGCAACAATCCGGCGTGCTGGGCGAGGGCTTCGCGGAGCTGCACCGCCGACGAATCGGGGTAGCAATGGGCCCGCTCTAGCGCGGCGTGCATCGCGGCGACACCAAGCGGCGACGCACCAAGCGGGTTTTCATTTGAGGAGAGCTTGACAAAGCTGGGCGGTGGGGCGGCGGTCAAGCGGGCGGGCTTGTAGGCGGGCAACTGACGGATCGTATCTTTGAACTGCATACCGGCTTCGGCATCCTTGCTATTCGGGTTGCTAGGGGCACACAGCCCGATTGCCATGTGCGCTAGGCTTAGTGTACCACAATTGACACGGCATGGCGGCGTAGGCTACAATACGAAGGATGGGGGTACAACGCATACGCACAATAGATAGCGAGAATCACGATGATTGAAACCAAACAGACGATGATGAACCTGCCGGGGCCGAAGGCCAAAGCGATTGTCGAGCGTGACCAGCGCGTGCTTGCGCCGTGTGCGGGGCGGGTCTATCCATTGGTGATCGACCACGCGCAAGGCTGCGAGGTGTGGGATGTAGACGGCAACCGCTTCCTCGATCTGGCAGCGGGCATTGCGGTGCTTGCGGCGGGGCATAGCCACCCGCGCCTTGTAGCGGCAATGCAGGCCCAAGTGACCCGCTTCACGCATTTTGCCGGAACCGACTTCTACAGCGAGTCTATGGTGCAGGTTGCTGAAGCCCTCGTAGCCAGTATGCCCGCCACGCACGAGTGGCAGATCTTCCTGACCAATAGCGGCACGGAGGCGGTTGAGCTATGCCTCAAGCTAGCCCGTCACGCAACTGGGCGGCAGAACATCATCGGCTTTTTTGGCGCGTTTCACGGGCGTTCCTACGGCAGCCTGTCGGTCACAGCCTCCAAGCCCCTCCAGCGAGAGGGCTACTTCCCGCTGCTGCCGGGCACCACGCACAGCTTTTACCCGACCTGCCACCGTTGCCCGATCAATTTGAGCTACCCCGATTGCCAGATCGCCTGCATTGATCTGATCGAGCGGGTGCTGTTCCAGACAACCACCCCCGCCCGCGATGTGGCCGCCATTATCGTTGAGCCGATTCAGGGTGAAGGGGGCTACATTGTACCGCCGCCGGGCGCGATGCAACGCCTGCGCGACATCTGTGATCGGCACGGCATCTTGCTGATTCTGGATGAGGTGCAGAGCGGGATAGGGCGCACCGGCAAGATGTGGGCCTTTGAGCACGAGCAGATTGTGCCTGATATTGTCGCCTCGGCGAAGGGGCTAGGCGGGGGCATGCCCATCGGTGCGGTGCTGGCCCGCGCCGAACTGACGCGCCCATGGCGGCCCGGCGCACACGGCAGCACCTATAGCGGCAATGGCATGGCCTGCGCGGCGGCACTGGCGACGCTTGATCTGGTGCAGGAGAGCTTGATGGCAAATGCGGCCCAAATGGGCCCCCGATTGATGGACGGCTTGCATGCCCTGCAACACCGCTACCCCCAGATTGGCTTCGTGCGCGGGCGGGGGCTGATGATCGGCGTGGAGCTGATCGAGCCAGAGACCGGTGCACCAGCGCGGGCCCTAGCGAATGCCGTGATGCAGGCCGCCTTCCAGCGCGGCTTGCTGATCCTGACCTGTGGCGTATCCAGCATTCGGTTCTGCCCGCCGCTGATCATCACGGCGGCGGAGATTGACGAAGCTCTGCACCTCTTTGAGCAGAGTTTGCAGGCATGCCTGTAGTTGGGCTATCTGGCCTATTGACAACGGCCCCTGATTGTTACTACAATCGAAAGGTGTCACAGAGTCGTTTGTGTGGTGAGTAGGTAGGTTAAGTAGACCAGAAAGGAGAAGCCCACACTCCTGCTGTGTTTAGCAGGAGGTTGGGAGATTATGACAATCGAACGTGAAGCAGCTTTTGATTTCTTTGGGCCTCGCACGCTTGTTGGTCCGGAACTGAAGGCCGGTGATCCTGCCCCTGATTTCGTGCTGCTGAACAACAAGCTGAAAGAGGTTCGCCGCAGCGATTTTGCAGGCAAGCCCATGCTGATTAGTGTCGTACCATCGCTAGATACGTCGGTCTGCTCAATGCAATCAGTGCGCTTCGAGGAGGAAGCAGCCAATCTTGGCGATGCATTGGCGGTGATTACCGTCAGTGCTGATCTGCCCTTTGCCCAAGCCCGTTGGTGCAGTGCACACGATGCCAAGAACAGCCAATTCCTCTCTGATCACCGTGATATGAGCTTTGGGACGGCGTATGGAACGTATCTGCGGGATTTCCGAATTGAGAGTCGAGCCGTCTTTGTGATTGATAAAGACGGAATTGTGCGCTACGCTGAGTATGTGCCTGTTGCTGGTAACCAGCCAGATTATGTTGCTGCGTTAGCAGCAGTGCAGAGCGTGCTGTAGCAAAGACGAACAGGGGCGACGAAACTGAACCGTGCGTATTATAAAATATGCGTCGCCTCTGATCCACGCCTTACATTGAGCCTGTCGGAGTATCTTGATCAAAGCGGGTAGAGATACCCAGCACCTCATAGAATGGATCGTAGCCAAGAATAGCGGTGACAAGCACCGCTAGCCCGCCACCAAGTGCAAACGCAAACAGAACCCCCTTGAACACCGCCGTCATAAACAGCAGTGTTGCCCCAATCAAGCCACGTACAACCCGATCAATCAAGCCCATGTTTTTTGTCTGAAGCATGTGATGCTCTTTCATTTCACAATACGTAGGTCCGCCTTGTCCATAGCATTCGTATTGTACCGAGTGCGGTGAACTGCGTCAACTCAGTTGAGTTGTCAGGCGGCCCCATCGGCCCTATAATAGTAGCAGTCGTTGTGGCTGAGTTTCGGTGCATTGCATTATTTGGTTTATTCATATTAGCACACCGAGTACGCTGATGTCTTCGAGGCCTAGCTAGCCTGTGCGTTCCTGCCAATGTTGCCGCCGTAGCGGAGAACATCTCCCATGATCTTATAGGTATAGGAGTGACCTATGAACCAACCATTCACCGCCGCCCCCCACGATGACATTCTGGTCTGGCTGATCCAACTGGCAGTGCTGCTGTTCACAGCCCGCTTGCTTGGCTCGCTTATGACCCGCTGGGGGCAGCCGCCGGTGTTAGGTGAAATTATGGCCGGCATTGTGATTGGGCCATCCCTGCTGAGTGGGCTGTTCCCCGCGCTCGGCATATGGCTGATTCCGCAGAATGCCGTGCAGGGCTACCTGCTCGAACAGACAGCTCTGATCGGCGCAATGTTTATGCTGCTCTTCACTGGGCTAGAGATTGACGTAGGGCTAATCCGCCGCTATGCCCGCACAGCCATTAGCACGGCTGTCGGTGGCTTGATTGTGCCCTTCACGCTTGGCTTTATGCTCTCCGAATTTGTGATTCCCGATGAGGTACTCCCCAATCCCGACCAACGCCTTGTATTCAGCCTTTTTCTTGCAACGGCAATGTCCATCTCCGCCTTGCCCGTCATTGCTAAAGTCCTGCTGGACATCAACGCCCTGCGTCGCGACATCGGTCAGACGGTGATTGCATCGGTGATGATTGATGATCTGACAGCGTGGACAGTGCTTTCAATTGTCGTGGGGCTGGCTTCAGGTGCGGCACTCAGTGTGCTCGGCATCGCCTCCTCGATTATCAGCGTGATCGGGTTCATTCTGTTCAGCATTTTCGTGGGGCGCTGGGTGGTGATGCACGCCCTTGATTTCGCCCAGAACCGCTTGCACGGGCGCGATATGGTGCTTTCCATCGTGGTTGTGCTGATGTTTACGTGGGGGGCAATCTCGCATTCCCTCCACATTGAAGCAATCATCGGATCATTCTTTATGGGCATCCTGCTTGGTCAAACTGCCAAGCTCTCCGAAGATGTGATCCATAAACTAGAAGGGATTGCGCTAGCGGTCTTTACCCCGATCTTCTTTGCCACCGCTGGGCTAAAGGTAGATGTGGGGTTGTTGCTTGAGCCAGTCCTGTTCGGCTTGACCCTCATCATTATTTTCGTAGCGATGTTCGGCAAGATCGTTGGAGCCTATATCGGGGCCCGCTTCATCGCCAAACAGGATCACTGGACGGCCCTGAGCTTCGGTGTATCGCTCAGTGCACGCGGTGCAGTCGAGATCATTATTGCGACGATAGGGCTTTCGGCGGGGGTTCTCTCGCAAGAAGTCTTCTCGATGATCGTCGTGATGGCGATTGTCACCTCGCTCGTTGCACCGCCAATGATCCGCTGGGCCTACAGCCGCGTGCCGGTCTCGCCCGAAGAAGAAGCCCGCCTACGCCGCGAAGCCCTGCTCGAGGATAACTTGATTGCCAATGTGCATCGCGTGCTCGTGCCCGTGCGGATGCGCCATGCTGAGGTGAGTGCGATCCAGATGATTGAAGCGAGCCTGCTTAAGCGGCTTGGGGCAAATACGGATATGGCGATCACCTTAATGACGATTGCCACGCCCGAAACTAAAGCCCAAGCTACCGCGTACCTTACCGAGCTGAGTAAGCTGTTTGGCACGCAGCGCATCAATCGGAAGGTGTCCGTCTCATCCAACCCAACTGATGCCATTCTGGATGAAGCCGCCCGCAACTACGACTTGATGGTGCTAGGTGCACCACAGCAAGGCAGCCGCACCGATGTCCTCTTTACGCCGATGGTAGACCTGCTGATTCGCCTTGCGCCCTGCCCCACGATGGTGATCCACAGCCCCGACTTGCCCGACAACTGGTCGCCGCAGCGCATGCTTGTGCCCACCAATGGCTCCATCGCGGCCCGACGGGCCGCTGAAGTCGGCTTTGCCCTTGCGGCCGGCACTGAGGAGGTAGACAACAGTGAGCAGGCGACGGAGGTACACGTCCTCAAGGTGGTCGAAGATGAGACCTATCAGGTGATCCTTGCCACCCACGACAGCAATCGGCAGGTCTTGATTGCCTATCAGATCGTCAACGAGTTAGCCGTGTTGGGCGAGTCGTTCGGGGTGCGCGTGATCCCCGATGTGGTGAGTAGCCCTGAATATGTCCATGCCATTTTGGAACATGCCCGCACATGTAAAATTGACTTAATTATTTTAGGGATCAGTGTGCGTACCGGTTCGCATCGGCTGTATCTTGGGCCGCGCGTGGAGCGCATCCTGCACGAAGCCCCGTGCCCAGTGGTCATTATCAATACAGTGACGGGGACGGCTCCCGCTAATAGCGATCATACTGCCCAAGCCCGCGCTGCCGAAGCAGCCGAGCAGGCGATACCACCCCGCTAAGACGGGCGTGGGCTTAGGCTTTCTCGTGCATATGATCGAGCACGGTGCAGGCGGGATCCGTGCCGAAATTCAGCACACGCCAGCCTTGATCGGTTTGGCGCAGGTGGGTGATCAGACACCACGCACCGTGCTCATAATGCCAGACACTGATCCCTTTGGCATTGGTTTCAGAGACTAGCACCGGCAGTAACTCCACGTTTAGCAGGGCCCCGCGTGTCCCCGCCACGCCGCCATCGGTGTGCCACTCGCGGGCATGTTCGAGCATCAGTTGCGCGAGGAGTTCTTTGTCATCAATCGGAACCAGCACGCCGTAAACGTTGGCGTAGTTGTCCTGCTCCAGCCCACGCACCCATTGCTGATGCACCGCATCTACGGGGGTATTCTGGCTTGGTAGGTGACTATTGTGCCCACAGCCTGCCACCAACATAGCCATGCCGATCATTAAACAGAAGTATCGCTTCACAAGGGGTTCTTTCTAGCGTCGCTGGGAGACTCCAGTTGCCTGCACCACTTCTATTGTAGCAGGTTTTGCTACGGCGTGAGCAAACGCACAGCAATGCGCTGCACATTCACCGCTAGCGGGCGCGGATCGTCGCCCTGCCCGCGCATCGCCGGAACTGTGCCCGCCCCCAGCACCCGTAGCTCAATCCGGCTCTGGCCGGCCGGCAGCGACAGAACCGCCGTGCGGTAGCGGCGCAGTTCGGCGGCAGTGACGTGCAGCGTCTGGACGTAGGCCCCATTCAGCCAAAGCTCGATGGGCTGCTCGGTGGCAAGGGCATACATCGTCAGGTCGAGGCTCAGGTGGGCTGGCTCTGGCGTATACGCAAGCAGTGTTGCCGTCTGTGTGCCGAGCAGCCAGCGCGTGCCATCCTGCTCTTGGGCTTGCCAATCGCGGTCTAACCCAACGAACACGGGCATCAGCACGCGCTGCGGCTGCGTATCGAGCCACGCCGCCATGGCCTCGATGCGGTAGGCTTCTAGCACTGTGTCAGAATAGACGCGGGTCAGGTCGCCGAGCATCGCTTGCGCGGCGGCATGCTGGTGCTGCCGGTTGCGGTTGCGGTGCAGCACGAGATAGCGCGGGCGCAGAGCCTGCCAGATTTGGGCTTCGGTGGTGGCCCCTAGCTGCACAATGTCTGGGCGCGGGTCGCCGCGATTGATGCGGGCGAGGGCGGGGATTGCCTCATACGGCAGGCGCGGCGGGTCCCGCGAGGTTTTGCCGGTGAGGATATATTTGCCGTGATAGGTTTGGGTGTACATTTCAAGAAACTGGCGATCCATCCGTTCGAAGGGTAGCTCAATGATGCTCCACCCGCCCGGCTCTGCGCCAAGCTGGGCGTAGAACGGCGATACGGCGGCGGCGGTCTGCGGGAAGGGTAGGCGAGCGGCTTCGACCAAGAGCAGCAGCGACAGCCCCCCCGCCGCCACCCAACCCACCCACGCGGGCCTGTGTTGCAATACCACCGCTAGCCCCGCTGCCGCAAGGAGTGCGAGCATCATGGTGGTGATCGCATTCATGCGGTAGGGCACGCGGAATAGCTCGACAAGCGGGAGGGCTTGTAGGGCCGTGTAGGGCAAGGGGAAGGCGACTTCGCGCATGCCGAAATTCAGGGTAGGCCCCAACGCTAGCCCAAAGCACCACAGCCCCATCGCCAGCCAAAGCCACACCGCCCGCCCAGCCCGCGCAACGCCCACCGCCGCA
>CALCJV010000095.1 GCA_937967405.1 uncultured Chloroflexales bacterium
AATCGGGGCATGATCCTTGATCGGATGGGCAACGTCCTCGCCCTCGATATCGAGCGCGAGAGCCTCTGGGTGATCCCCTCGCTGCTGCCCCAAGAGCGCGTGCCTGCCATTGCAGCGACGCTTGCGCCCCTGATCGGCAGCGAACCAGAAAGCCTGCGCCAAGCCATGTCCTCCACCGACTACTATTGGTGGCGGGTGGCCCGCTGGCTCAAGCCCGAAGTTGCCACGCAGATTGAAGCTCTGCATGAGCCGGGCTTGCGGCTGATGCCGGAACCGTTGCGCTACTACCCGCAGAAGAGCTTCGCCGCGCATGTGATTGGTGCAGTCAATCGCAACGGCGACGGCTTGAGCGGGGTTGAGGCATTCTACGACACTGCGCTGAAGGGCATAACCGGAACCGTCAAAGCGGAGTTTGATCCCGCCAAGAACCCGATTGCGATTGCCCCCCAAACGAGCCGCTTCCCCCGTGATGGCGCGAACCTGCGCCTCACCATTGATCCGGTGATCCAACAGATTATCGAGACTGAGCTGAAAAATTCGGTTGAGCGCAACCGCGCTACAGGCGGCTCGATTGTCGTGATCGAGGTGGAGACGGGGGCCGTGCGTGGGATGGCCAGCTACCCATCCTTCGATCCGAACCACTACGATGAATTTGCGCCTGAACTGTACAGCCGCAATCCGGTGGTCTCCAACCTGTATGAGCCGGGCAGCACCTTCAAGATGGTCACTGCGGCGGCAGGCTTGGAGAGCCGCGCCTTCACCGCCGACACGCTGGTCAACGATACCGGCACGATCCACTACATTGATACCACGCTCAGCAATTGGAACCGGCTCGGCAATGGCATGATCAATGTGGATGGCATGCTCTACCATTCGAGCAATGTGGGCGCGGTGTTGCTGAATGACCTCACTGGCCCCGACAACTTCTACCGCATTGTGCGCCGCTTTGGGTTTGGTGCCCGCACCGGCATTGATCTCGGTGGCGAAGAAGCTGGCATTGTCCATGCCATTGGCTCACCATTCTACAACGATATTCTGCTAGCAACGAATGCCTACGGGCAAGGCATCTCGGTGACCCCGCTGCAAATGACGCTGGCCGCCGCTGCGATTGCCAACGATGGTGTGCTGATGCGCCCCTACGTTGTTGAAGAGCGCTGCGACGGAGCCCAATGCACGACTACTACACCGACGGTGCTAGGGCAAGTGATTGAACCCGGCGTGGCATGGACGATTCGGCGCATGCTGGTCAACTCCGCCAATCATTACGCGCCCGTTGTATGGGCGGCACAAACCGGCAGCTATGCCGATCAATGGCTCGTGCCCGGCTATGAAGTGGCCGCCAAAACGGGCACATCATCTATTCCCCTACCCGGCGGGGTAGGCTACGATACCACCGCAACGATTGGCTCAGTGTTGGGCTTCGCGCCCGCCGAAGAAGCCCGCTATGCCATTCTCGTCAAGGTGGATCGGCCCGCAGACATTTGGGGGGTGCAAACGGCAATCCCCCTATTCCAGACGGTGGTAGACCAGATCATGACCTACGAACGCATCCTCCCCCAGCCATGGCTGGTTGGTCCATCGCGCTAGCCGTGTTGCCGGATGGCTCGATTTCTGTGCTACAATGGCGTTCGAGCAATACAGAAATAGGCTGTCCACGCGAGAAACAAGGCAACATGGATTGTTTGGGTCGCACCTTAACAATTCATTGATTGATCGAGACTTCCGTGTTGTCGTTTCGACGAGATGCGCGTATACTGTGCGGGCATCGTTTGGGCCAGCACTATCGGTGCGTTGCCCAGATGAGCCTGCACAGGGATCGAGCATCGGGACGCTGCGCGTGGGCACAGTATGCCCATGTTCAATGAACCGATTGGCAGATAGAGTGAAGTGTGGTACGGTAGACAGAATTGCGGGCGCGTGTGCGGTCATAAGGTTAGCGAGCTACCAATTGTAGCTCTGCAACAGCAATGAGCGAGGAGGTTGGGGTGGATTTTCTGCGTGCAGTTCTCGTGCAAGATATCGCGCGGGCGTTATTGCTTGCTGCGGCCGCGTTTGTTCTAACTCTGATTGCCGAAGGCGTTTGGGTTCGCTTTGCGCGGGCCCACCACATCGGCAAGCGCATTCGCGTTGATGGTCCTCAGAGCCACATGGAGAAGATGGGTACGCCTACGATGGGTGGGATTATGATCGTTATGCCCGTTGTGTTTCTCACCGTGTTGTTTAATCTCGTTGATCGCTGGTCTATGCTTTTGCCACTTGGCGTAATGATCAGCTTTGCGATCATCGGCGCACTGGATGACTGGCGTTCGCTGACAACTTCGAAGAACGCCACGCACGGCTTTACTGCTCGCTTCAAGTTCGTCTTGATTGCGGGGGTGGCCACCGTGGCCAGCCTTGTGCTGTACCTGCCTAATCCGTTTGGACTGAACCACGGCGGGCTGGTGCGGATCCCGTTTGTTGGCACGTATGACATCAACCTGTGGTTTATCCCACTCGCCGTGCTGATCATCATCGCTACCTCGAATGCGGTCAATCTCACCGATGGGCTGGACAGTCTCGCCGGCTGGAGCCTCACCCTTGCCTTCGCGGCCTTCGGGATTATGACCCTGCTCTCTGAGCCACGCCTGACAAACCTGATGGTCTTTAGCTTCACCATGGTTGGAGCGTGTGCCGCCTTCCTGTGGTACAACGCCTATCCGGCACAGGTGTTTATGGGTGATACTGGTGCACTGGCTCTCGGCGCAGTGTTAGCAATCGTGGCTCTGCAATCGCAGCAGTGGTTGCTGCTCCCCGTTGTGGGCATTGTGTTTGTGCTGGAAGCCCTCTCAGTCATCCTCCAGACTAGCTACTTTGGGTGGACCCGCCATCGCTATGGGTACGGGCGGCGGCTGTTCAAGATGGCTCCCTTGCACCACCACTTCGAGCTAAGCGGCTGGAGCCAAACCCAAGTGTCGCAACGCTTCACCATTATTGCAGCAGTCGCGGCAATGGTGGGGATCGCCCTTGCGCTGACGTTCGCCGGTGAGCTAGTGCCGCCAATGCAGGCCTCACCCGATATTCCGGGAGCCGAGAGCGAGCAGCTCCTACCGGCGGCAGTGCCCGTCTCGGCCGAATTCATCGGCGAGTAGCCGTTTCGCTCCTGCCACAAGCCGCCACAACTGACGCGGGTGCGGGCAGCACCGCTACAGGAGAGTCTATGACTGAGCAACAACCACGCCCAGCCCGCCCCGCCCTGTTCCCACATGGCATACCGCGCCGCGTGCTGGTGATGGGTCTAGGGGTACATGGCGGCGGGCTGGGCGTAGCGCAGTGGCTGATGCAGCAGGGCATTGCCCTGACAATCACCGATAGCGCGAGGGCTGATGCCCTTGCTGGGCCACTCGCCACGCTTGCCGAACTCGCCCGCGAGACGGGCGTGGAGGTGCGTTACGTTCTCGGTGAGCACCGCCCCGAAGATTTTACCAGCCACGATCTGGTGATTGCTAATCCCGCCGTGCCGCCCGACTCCCACTGGCTCCAGCTGGCTCGTCACGCGGATGTGCCCATCGAAACCGAGCTGACGCTCTTCTTTCGGGCCTGCCCGGCACCGATCATCGGCATCACGGGGACAAAGGGCAAAACAACGGCAACGCTGCTGACGGGTGCAATCCTGCGCCAGCACCGCCCCGATACCGTGATTGCCGGCAACCTGCGCGTCTCGGCACTCGCCAGCCTCGCCCAGATCAGCCCCAGCACGCCGGTTGTGCTGGAACTCAGTAGCTTCCAACTCGTGGGCTTAGGCGCAGCTAGGCTTAGCCCACACTACGCCGCAATCACCAACTTCTCGCCTGATCATCTTAACTATCACCATACGATGGAGGCCTATGCCGCTGCCAAGCAGCAAATTTTTCTGCACCAATACTGCCTCACGCCTGATGGGAGCGAACCAGTCGGGGCCGGCATCGTTCTACTGCCTCCCGATCTGCTTGAGCAGTTCTACCCACCTGCCATTGCCACGCAGCGGCCCACGCACGCCCTGCACACCTTTGATCCTACGCCGGGCGCACACGCCGACTGTCGCATTGATCAGCAGGGCACAATCTGGTGGCACGACGAAGCCATCTTGAGCACTGCCGACATTCGCCTGCCCGGTCAGCACAATCTCACCAACGTCTTGGTCGCCGTCGGGCTGGCGCGGTGCTACGGCGTACCCGCCACATCGATCCGGCACGCCGTGCGCGGCTTCACCGGCGTAGAACATCGCCTTGAACTAGTGCGTGAACTGGAGCAGGTACGCTACATCAATGACACTACCGCCACCAATCCAGTGGCGGCCCAAGCCGCATTACGGAGCTTCAGCGAGCCAATCATCCTGCTGGCGGGCGGAGCTGCAAAAGGCTTAGATACGGCTCAGTTTGCGGCGGATATTGTCCGCACCGTGCAGGCGGTGGTGCTTCTGGCTGGCACTGCTACCGCCCAACTTGCCGCCGAGCTAGCGGCAGCGCAGGACCAGCAGGGGCGCACGATCCCTATCGCGGGCCCATTCGAGGATTTCGCCCACGCAATCCAGACCGCCCGCCAGCTGGCCCGTGACCTCGCCCCATCTGGGGCGGTGGTGCTGCTCTCGCCCGGCTGTGCCAGCTTCGGCATGTTTCGCAACGAATTTCAGCGCGGTGAGGAGTTCCGCCGCATCGTTGCCGAACTCACTTGACGATCACATAACCGGAAGGAACCCTAACGCTTGCAACCGCCATTATCCCTATCGCCGATAGACCGCCCGCCGCCCTACGACTCCGAGCACAAACCGCCCTTTGCCGGCCCACCGCCACAGATGGTGCGCGTGTCGCTTCCAACCGGACGGGTGTGGGTGACGTGGGTGCTCCTAGCGATCAATATCTTCATGTTCGTGCTGACGTACATCGTCAGTTGGCTGCCCGGCTGCCGCGAATTGGGCCCGCTGAGCTTCAACTGTGCCCTGTTCCTGCTGGGCTGGAAGGACAACGCCTTCATCGCGCAGGGCGAATACTGGCGGCTGCTGACGGCGATCTTCCTGCACGGCAGCCTCATTCACTTGGGGCTGAACATGCTGGCCCTGTATGTGCTGGGGCCTCAAGCCGAGCGGGTCTACCATTCGGGGCGGTTCCTACTGCTCTACCTGATTGCGGGCTTGGCTGGCAGCGTCGCATCCTACGCCTTCACGCCGAGTCCATCGGTGGGAGCAAGTGGGGCGATCTTTGGCATCTTTGGTGCGTTAGCCGTGTTTTATTACACGACCCGCGATATTCTCGGTGAGGCGGGGCGTGAGCAACTCCGCTCAATGGGAATGCTCGTGGCTATCAATGTTGCTTTTGGAATCTTCGCTGGTGGTGCAATAGACAATTTTGCCCATATCGGCGGCTTGTTCGGGGGCGGGGTGAGTGGCTTCATGCTTATCCCCCGCTTTGTCCTGATCCGAGATTGGTACAATCCGCGCATCGAGCGCGAGACCCGCAAGTACGGCTTAATTGGCGCATTCGGGTTGCTGGTGCTGATCGGCATACTCGCCTTGCTGATCAACCCGCCCCTGCGCTGAGACGTTTGGCTTGCGCTAGAGTCTATCGTCATCTGGCAACTGTCCTAGAGCAATCTGAAAGGAGGTAGTGTATGCAATTCCGTCCCGTCTCCCGCGCTGGGCCGCTGGTCGCCCACGAACCAGACTACCTGCTGCTCCTGACGGTTGGAGCACTGGTTGCATCCGGCTTAGTCATGGTCTACAGTGCGAGCTTTGTCGAAGCCTTCGTTTTGCACCGCTCACAGTTCTACTACATCTTCCGGCAAGTGATCGGGGCGATGATTGGCACAGCCGCGCTGATCTTTGCGATGAACACGCCCTACACCATCTGGCGGCGGTTCTCCGTGCCGTTGATGGGCGGTGCGCTCTTCTTGCTGGTGTTGGTGTTGATCTTGCCCGAAAGCATGACAATGGTCAACGGTTCGCGCTCGTGGATCCGCTTGCAAGGCGGCTTGTTCAGCATGCAGCCCTCTGAAATCGCCAAGCTTGCCGTGATTGTGTATTTTGCGGATTGGCTCTCGCGGCGCGGCGGGCAAGTTGGCAATGTGACTTACGGCTTGCTCCCCTTCGCCCTGATGCTTGGGGTGGTGTGTGGCTTGGTGATCCTAGAGCCTGATCTTGGCACGATGGTGACTATCCTGATGATCGGTGGGATTATCTACTTTGCCGCAGGCGCAAACTTGCTGCACATCCTCGCGGCAGCCATCGTGGGCGGGGTGGCCTACTGGCTGATCCTGTATGGCTTCGACAGCAACAATGGGCGCATCTTAGCCTTCCGCGATCCGTGGCAGTTTTACGATAGCTATGGCTACCAGCCAATCCACGCCCTGTATGCCCTAGCCAGTGGTGGCATCTTTGGTGCGGGGCTGGGGCAATCGCGCCAGAAGTTCCAGTGGCTCCCACAAGCTCACACCGACTCGATCTATGCCATTGTGGGCGAAGAGCTAGGGTTAATTGGGACACTACTTTTGTTAGTAGCATTTGCTATAATAGCCTATCGAGGGTATCGAATCGCGTGCCGCCTTGCGGATCCATTTGCGGCACTGGTTGCGATTGGGATCACCTCCGAGCTGGTCTTCCAAGCCCTGCTGAATATGGCCGTCACCACGTCGTTGGTTCCGTTCACTGGGCTAACACTGCCGTTTATATCCTACGGCAGCACGTCGCTGATTATGTCTATGCTGAGTGCAGGTATCCTGCTCAACCTTTCACGCTACGCGGCTAATGTTCAGCCAGAGGAGCAAATGCATGACCAACACACACGCCGCAGCCCCACCCCCCGTGCCAGTGGCACCGGTGCGTGGGCCCCGGCCGTCGCCGCTCTACCTGTGTGGTGGGGGCACTGGCGGACACGTCTACCCCGCTTTAGCCGTCGCCGCAGCCTTCGCCCGCCGCGCCGCAGCCCTCGCCGCATCCGCTCCTGATGGGCCTGCACCACCGCAGATCATCTACATCGGTGGGCGACACGGCATGGAGCAGAGTATCGTGCAGGATGAAAGCAGCCTGCGATTTCGGGCATTGCCCGCCGCGGCCATACGAGGGCGCGGGCTAGGTGAGCGTGTGCGGGGCAGTGCGATCATGCTGGCTGGGCTAGTCGAGGCGTTGCGCCTGCTGGATCAAGATCGCCCGGCGGCGATCCTCGGCACGGGGGGCTATGTGTGTGTGCCCCTCTTTGTAGCGGCACGGCTCCGCCGCGTCCCGACGCTGATCTACTTGCCCGACGTAGTCCCGGGCGTGGCTGTCAAAGCCCTCGCCCAGATTGCCACACAGGTAGCCTGCAACGTGGAAGCCTCGCGCCGCTACCTACCACAAGCTCGGCACGCTGCCTATCCGTTGTTGGTGGTCGGCTATCCAGTGACGGATGCGCTGTATCAGCTAGATCGGGCCCAGAGCCGCGCTGCATTCGGCCTGCCCGCAGCAGGGCAGGCCGATGCGGAGCTACCCGTGTTGTTGGTGTACGGGGGCAGTCTCGGCGCACGCAGCATCAATCGGGCGGTGCAGGCCCTGTTGCCAGACATCCTCGCGCACGCGCATGTGATCCATATCTGCGGGCGCGAAGGCGATGAACAGTGGCTGCGCGAGACCGCCGCCCGCCTTGCGCCGCAGCTACAGGCTCGCTACCACCTGTATCCGTATCTGAAGCGGAGCGGCGCACCAACGATGCTGCATGCGTTCGGAGCCGCCGATCTGGCCCTGTGCCGCAGTGGGGCTTCGACGCTTGCCGAACTACCGGCAGCAGCGTTGCCCGCCATCCTCGTCCCCTACCCGTATGTCCATCAGGAAGATAACGCCGACTATCTGGTGCAACACGGCGCGGCAATCAAGGTGCGTGATCAGGAGTTGCTCAGCGATTCGACGGATGCCCGCAGTGGGCATCTCTGGCAGGCACTTAGCCAGCTCTTGTGCGATCCGCAGGCCCGTCAGCGTATGGCTCACCACAGCCGCGCTCTGGCCACGCCTGCTGCCGCCGATACACTGGCACAGGCGTTGATCTCTTTAGCTATCGGGGAGAGGTAAGGTTATGATCAATCTGGATGCACAAGGAACATCGCTGTTTTTGCAGATCAATGGCACGCTGTTCCTCCTCGTGATTTTGGGTGTTGGCGGGTGGTTTGGCTGGCGTAATGGTATTCGGGCATTACTTACGCCCGCTATCGTGAGTGGTATTGCGTATCTGTTATTCATAAGTGGCATTGATCCGATCATCGGCTTCATCAATCGAATCTACTCAAACTTGCCCTACCTGATCGCCATTCTGACTGGGGGCAGTGCCGCACAGGCAACGCCGCTCCCGCCTGCAATCACGAATGTGCCACAACTCGGCTTGCTAGTCCGCATCTTCTTTTTCTTTGGGACCGTGGCTCTCGGCTTTATTCTCAACAGCGATAAGCAGCTTTGGTATGGGCAGCCCAAAAATCAAACCAACCGTATGCTAGGAGCCTACACGGGGGCCATGATGGCCGCCATCTTTTCCAATGCCGCGACCGTCCTTTTTATTGATTATGTTAATGAACGTGGCAATCCGGGCAATCCATGGAATGCACTCTTTGGCATTTTGCCTGATATTCGCACCTACGTTCCGTTAATGTTTGGGTTGTTTGTTGTTATGATTGTGACGACCGTTGCCTTGAATTTCCCTAAGGCTCTGCGGCCGTAGGATGGAAACGGGGAGCAACCCTGTGACGCGCTACCACATCATTGGCATTGCTGGGGCAGGCATGAGTGCCATTGCGAACCTGCTGCTCGATCAGGGGCATCAGGTCAGTGGCTCTGACCTGAGCCAGAATCACCTGACTGCGGCCCTCAACGCACGCGGGGCAGTGATCCAGCATGGGCACGCCGCCGCCCATATTCAGGGTGCGGAGGTGGTGCTCGCCACCGCCGCCGCCGCCGCCGATCATGTGGAGCTACGCGCCGCCGCCGCCGCTGGCATCCCCTGCCTGCGCCGCGACGATCTGTGGCGTGAGTGGTCGCGCACGCGGGCGATCATTGCCGTTGCAGGTTCACACGGCAAAACGACCACCACCGCCATGATTGCGTGGCTGCTGCATACCGCTGGACGTGAGCCGGGCTTCTTGATAGGCAGTGATGCGCCGAATCTGGGGACAAATGCCCGTTGGGGCAACCCGCACGCGCCACTCGTGATTGAAGCCGATGAGTATGATCGGGCGTTTCTCGCGCTCACCCCGATCATTGCCGTTGTGACGAATGTCGAGTGGGATCACCCCGACATCTACCCGACAGTGGCGCAGTACCACGCTGCGTTCAGCGATTTCGCCATGCAGACACAGGGCGTGATCGTGACTTGTGGCGATGGCGGGCTAGGGGCGTGGCACACCGCCGCCGCTGCGAATGATGTGCCCTTCATCACTTATGGGCTAGCTGCCGATAATCACTATCAGGCACTGCTGGCTACGGAGCACACCGCATCCGGCGATGCGGCAATCCGCACCCGCGCAACGGTGCACCACCCAAAACCGAGTGACCCTCTCGTTTATGCCACAAACAGTGTAGCCGCGCCGTTCTCGCCCAACCTCCCCACGCCCATGCTTGAGCTAGGTGTGCTGGGCTTGCACAATCTCCGCAACGCGCTGGCAGCTCTGGTTGTTGCCGATCTGTATGGGGTTGCCCGTGAGACGAGCATCGCTGCGCTCCGCACATTTCGGGGCACTGCCCGTCGCTTTGAGCTAGTGGGCGTGGCGGGAGCAATTACAGTGATTGATGATTATGCCCATCACCCAACGGAAGTCCACGCCACCTTACAGGCAGCCCGCACGCGCTACCCAGCCCCCCAGCGCATCGTGGCCTATGTGCAGCCGCACACCTATAGCCGCACGCGCAGCCTGCTGGCCCAGTGGGCGGGCGCATTCGAGGATGCCGATCTGGTGCTGGTGGGCGATGTCTACCCCTCGCGGGAGCGCGAGCCAGAAGGAACCGCGCACGCCCTCGCCACCGCGCTTGCCGCAAAGATTGGCGAGCAACACGCGGCGGTGCAGCCTGTCGGCGATTCGGCACAGGCAGCCAGCACCATCGCTGCCCTGCTACGCCCCAACGATGTGCTCTTGGCGATGGGGGCCGGCGATAGCACGCATGTTGCGGCACAGGTGTTTCGCATGGTGCAGCAGCAAGTCGGCGAGGTGCAGGGATGAAGATCATTGAGCACGAGCCACTCGCACGGCATACCTCGTGGCGCATTGGCGGAGCGGCTCGCTATTACGTGGAGGTGAGCGATGCCGCGCAAGTCCAAGCTGCGCTGACGTGGGCTGCTGAGCGCGAACTCCCCATCTTTGTGATGGGTGGTGGTACTAATCTGCTGGTACCCGACGGCGGCTTCGACGGGCTAGTGATCCGCTTTGTGGGGCGCGAATGGACCCTCACCCCCGCCCCCGATGGGACAACAGCCACGCTGCACCTTGCCGCAGGTGCACCAATGGCCGGCACGGCGCGGCGGGTGAGCGCACGGGGCTGGGGCGGGCTAGTCTGGGCAGAGGGGCTGCCCGGTAGCCTTGGGGGGGCCGTCTATGGCAATGCAGGCTGCTATGGTGGCGATATTGCGGGGGTATTGATGCAGGCGTGGCTCCTCGTCGAAGATCGGGTAGAGGTGTGGGCGAATGAGCAACTCGGCTTTCGCTACCGCAGCAGTGTGCTGAAACGCTGGCAAACACCGCCCCGTCGCCCGCTGGTTCTCGCCGCCGATCTGCGCCTGCACCGCGCTGATGCGGATATGCTCCGAGCGCAGATGGCGGAAATTGCCGCCGCCCGCAAGGCCAAAACGCCGTGGGGCAGTTCGTGCGGCAGTGTCTTTAAGAATCCGCCGCCCGTGATTGGAGCCGATGGCACAGCAACGGCCTACAGTGCCGGGCAGCTGATCGAGCGGGCGGGGATCAAAGGCACACGCATCGGCGGTGCGGAGATTAGCCGCGTGCATGGCAACTACATTGTCAATGTTGACCACGCCACTGCGGCCGATGTGCTGGCCCTGATCGAGCTAGCCCAGCGCACCGTTCGGGCCGAATTTGGGATTGACCTTGAGCTAGAAGTACAGGTAGTGGGAGCGTAACCCGTGCCATATCTGAACCATCACGAACCCGTCAGCCGCACGCGCAAGCGCATTGATGCGCGGCGGCGCAAGCGGCAACACGCTGCCCGGCAGCCTGTGCCTCCGCGTGCGGTCCACGCGGGCCAAGTAGCCCACAAACCTGCTCGGGCAGCCCGCCCGATGGGGCTTACGTCGGGCTTGCGGACATTTGAAGCCCGCCGCCGGTTTCAGGCCTCGTTGCAGGCCGCGCAAGCCTCGCTCCACCAGCTTCGGCACAAGGCACGGGCGCGAAACCGCCGCCAGCGCACCACGCCCACTGGCGCGTCGCAGGTGCAGCCGGGCCTCCGGCGGGCACTGTGGCACTGGTTTGTATCGGGGCGCATGTTGAGTCTCGGCTTGTTTCTCGCAGCAACCGTGGCCCTGTTCTACAGCTTCATCGCGCCGGACTTCTACATCCAGACGGTGACGGTGCGGGGCAATACGATCCTCGAAGATCACGTGCTCACCGGCTTAGTTGAGCTAGAAAACGACTGGATTTGGTTTATTGATAAGCAGCAGCTGATCGAGCAGGTCAAGCAGAATGCCTATGTGGAGCATGCTGCACTAGAGCTTGCCCTGCCTAACCGCGCCGTGATCCACGTTAGCGAACGCCGCCCAGAGGTGCGCTGGCAGGCCGGCGGTACTGAGTATCTAGTGGATGGAGGCGGGCGGGTGCTGGATGTCGCTCGCGCTTCCGAAGCGGGCACATTGGTGATTGTGGATCATTCCAATCCGGCGTTGCAGCCCAATCAATATATTGATCCCGATGCCCTCAAGCTGGCCCAATCGCTGGCGGTGCGCCTGCCGAATGAGTTGCGCTTCCCGCCGCAGATGATCGGGTGGGATGTGGCTCTCGGCATCTATATCATTAGCCCTTATGGTCAGACAATTGTGTTTGGACGAAGTGAACGGTTAGAGGCGAAATTGGCAATCTTAAATCAACTGTTAGTCGAAGATGTTCGCTTTAGTTACCTTGATCTGCGCCCCACTTATCCCTACTATCGCCCGTGAGCGCGGCAGAAAGATGGCAAGCGTATGCGCCGAACCCTTGTAAGTATTGAAGTTGGTACAACTAAAGTCTGTACGGTTGTCGCACAAGCACCCAATGAGCGCAGCCTGAATGTGCTTGGCGTGGGCATGACCCAGAGCAAAGGTATAGATCGGGGCGTGGTGGTGAACATTGAAGAGGCCGCCAGCGCAATTGCAACGAGCGTCGAGAAAGCTGAGCGGGTCAGTGGTTATCGCATTGATACGGCATATGTTGGAGTAGCTGGGCGGCACATCGCGTCACTGAATAGTCGCGGGGTGGTAGCGGTGAGCAACCCCGATCACGAGATCACGCCGCACGATGTTGCTCGTGCAGTGGAAGCCGCCCAAGCTGTCGCCATTCCCACCCAGCGTGAAGTGGTGCATATCATTCCACGAGCCTATATCGTGGATGGGACGGAAGGTATCCGCGATCCGGTGGGCATGAGTGGCTTCCGCCTCGAAGTTGAGACGCACATCGTCACGGGTGAAGTGATGGCGATTCAAAACCTGATTAAGAGCGTGCAACGGGCGGGAATAGAGATCGATGATTTAATTTTGCAGCCACTGGCCGCAGGTGAAGCCGTGCTCTCAGATGAGGACAAAGATCGGGGGGTGGTGCTAGTGGACATCGGTGGCAGTACGACGGATGTTGCCGTATTTGTGCATGGAGGCATCTGGCATACAAGCGTGATCCCGATTGGCGGCAGCCACTTCACCAATGATCTGGTGTATGTGCTGCACACCCCGCACAATACAGCCGAGTATCTCAAGCTGAAGTACGGCGAAGCAATGCAGGATAGGCCTGCCCGCGATCCGGATGATCCCGATGCGCCGCTACCGGAAGCTAACCCAGACGACCTGATTGATGCAGATACGCTAGTGGTGGGCGAGCGGCAGAAGATTCACCGGGCCCTGCTGAATGAGATTTTGCAAGCTCGCGCTGAGCAGTTGGTGGAAATGATTTACAATGAATTGCAACGAAGCGGGTATGATGGTATGCTTCAGTCAGGCATTGTGTTGACGGGAGGCGGTGCACAGCTTCCGCGCCTCGATGAGCTGATGCGCGAGATGCTTGGCGTACCTGTGCGAGTTGGGCGGCCACGTGGGCTAGGGGGCTTGGCTGAGGCGATTGATATGCCACCCTATGCGACCAGCGTCGGCTTGCTGCTGTGGGGCTTGCGGCACGGGCAAGCCGACGATCCGTACTATGCCTACCACCAGCCCTATGGCAATGGCTATGGCAGCTACGGGCATGAGGGGCGCGTGCCGATTTATGAACGCCTGAAGAACTGGATGCGGACATTTTTACCCTAGTCCGCTAGCGAGCATCGTTGTGCAAGGAGGCACACCACCCCAATCTAATTGGGATTGGCAACCAATACTACGTGAGGGAGACTTAGGATGGCAGAACTAAACAATTTTACGCTTGAACAATTTGCCCAGATCAAGGTGATCGGGGTGGGCGGCGGCGGCTGCAATGCCGTAGATCGCATGATCGAAGAAGGCATTCAGGGCGTGGATTTCATCTCCGTCAATACGGACGCGCAGGCCCTCTTGCACACCAAAGCCCCAGTGCGGGTGCGGATTGGCGATAAGCTGACTCGTGGCTTGGGCAGTGGCGGCAACCCAGTGATTGGGCAGAAATCTGCTGAAGAGGATGAAGATATTCTGCATGAGCAACTCAAGGGCGCAGATATGGTTTTTGTAACCAGCGGCATGGGGGGGGGCACGGGCACGGGAGCATCGCCCGTGATTGCCGGCTTCGCGCAGGATTTGGGCGCACTGACGGTCGGAGTAGTTACACGCCCGTTCACCTTTGAGGGCAACCACCGCCGGAAAGTCGCCGAGCAGGGCATTGAGCAGCTGCGCCCCGTTGTGGATACGCTGATTGTAATCCCTAATGACCGCCTGCTTCAGAATGCTACCAAGAATACCTCTATGCTGCAAGCCTTCCAAATGGCGGACACGGTGCTGCTCCACGGCATTCAAGGCATCTCTAGCCTGATTACGCAGCGGGGGTTGATCAATGTAGACTTTGCCGACGTGAAGGCGATTATGCAGCAAGCTGGCTCGGCCCTGATGGCGATTGGGGTCGGCAACGGTGACAACCGCATGGTGGATGCGGTGAATCAAGCGATTGCTAGCCCGCTCCTCGAAGTCAGCATTGATGGCGCAAAAGGCGTGCTATTTAATGTCACGGGGAGTGAGGATTTGGGCTTGCTCGAAATTTATGAAGCGGCTGATATTGTGGCGAAGGCGGTTGATCCGGATGCGAATATCATCGTGGGAGCCGTGATTGACCCGACCTTCCCCTCCGGACAAGTTAAGATTACCCTGATCGCTACGGGCTTCGATGCCACCAAGCCCAACGTGCAGCGCAGCCGTTCGTACCCAGCTCCTGCATCTAGTGCCCACCCCACACAGCCTGCCGCGCCCGTGCCGCCTGCGCCAGAGCCACTCAAACGCCCCACCACCCAGCAGCCGGTCCGCAACACGAGTAACTTTGCTAGCAGCGAAGATTTGGATATTCCGCCATTTCTGCGGAACCGCAACCGCAACCGCCAATAGCATAGTCGGGACAAGCTACTGGGAGTCGGCTGCCGCCTTGCGGCTAGGCTGACTCCCAGTGGCTGTTTCCGTTAGAAAGTTGTGGGCAATGTCAACGCCGAATCCCACCCCTGCGCCGAGCGTGCCCTATCTGCAAAGCCCCGCCCTTAGCCCGGATGGGAGCCAGATCGCGTTTGTGTATGCCAGCGATATCTGGCTGGTGAGGAGTGCGGGGGGCACGGCCGAACGCCTCACCGCCCATCCCGGCACCAACATTCACCCGCGTTTCGCCCCCGATGGGCACGCGCTTGCGTTTACCTCGTTTCGCACTGGCTCCGGCGATGTGTATGTGCTGCCCCTGCATGGCGGCGATCTGCGCCGCCTGACCTTCGACGATAGCACCTGTTATGTCTGTGACTGGGCCGCAGATGGGCAAGCGATCTACTTTGAGAGTGACTATGAACAGCAAAGCTATGCGATTTGGTATGTTGGGCTAGATGGGCGCAC
>CALCJV010000096.1 GCA_937967405.1 uncultured Chloroflexales bacterium
AGGAAGCGCAACACAAAGAGCGGGTTGCCCAGCACATAGCGTTTCCACTTGCCCCGCGGGTCTACCAGTAGCCGCCACAGCCATTCGAGTGCGAGCGCATTCATCCACGCCGGTGCACGCGGCTCGGCTCCCGCCACGTAATCAAACAAAGCCCCGACACTCCAGCAGATCGGCGTTGCCAGTGCTGCCCGATGCTCAGCAACCCACAGCTCTTGGCGCGGCGTGCCCATGCCCACAAACACGACATGCGGCTGTGTGCGGGCAATCTCGGCGAGCACGTCTGCTTCGCTCTGCATCTGGAAGTAGCCATCGCACACCCCCACGATTTGGAGCGCAGGCAGGCGGGCCACCAGCTTCGCACGGGCCCGTCGGGCGATGTCGGGCTTGCCGGCCAACAGGTAGATGCGCCACCCATGCCGCACGGCCAAGTGGCAGAAAATGTCAATCCAATCGGCTCCCGTAGATTTGGCCATCCCGCGCCCGCCCAACACGCGGCTGGCCCACACCACACTGATCCCGTCGGGGTAGACCAGATCGGCTTGCTGCAACACGGCATGATAGGCCGGCGTAGTAGCGGCAACATTCAGGCAGTGCGCGTTGACATAGGTAATTGTGCGCGGCTGCGGTGCGGCGGCCCACACCGCCACTAGCCCAAGAATATCGTGCGTGGCAACACACGCAATCGGCACGCCCAAAATTGGTACAGTTGCGAAAGGGCTGCTCACCGGGTCGTCTGCTCCTGTGGATTTGCAGGCGTGGGGTTCGGCGGCGTTGCCTCTGGCGGAGTGCTTGCCGTTTGCAGCTGGGCCACCGATAAGCCGCGCTGCCAGAACAGCACGACACCAATCAAGGTGGTGGGCACAAGCACAATCGTATGCAGCAGAATGCCGTAGCTCAGAGCCAGCGGCTGGGCTACGCCATACAGTGCTAGCACAAGGATGCAGCTATACTCAAACACGCCGATCTTGCCCGGCACCGAGGGCAGCGCAATGCCTGCCTGCAAGACCACCAGCAGCAGGATCGAAGCCGCTAGCGGCAGGTGCAGATCAAGGGCCAGCAACACCAGATAGTTGGTCAGCACCGCCGTACTCCACACCACGAGCGTCCATCCGATCAGGCGCAGCAGATCGGCGCGCTGGCGCAGCACCTCCACACTGGCTAGCCCGCGTTCGGCGAAGCCGAGCAGGCGCGTGCGGATACCGGTCGGGAGCCAATGCAGCAGCCACGTCAGTAACCGCTCGATGCCGCTTCGCCCAATCACCACGCCGATCAGCACGAGTACCACCACTCCCCCCGCCGCCGCCAAGCCGGTGGCGGGTGAGCGCACCCAATCGGGCAAGGGGATTAGCAGCAGCAATAGCCCAAACAGCAGCGCATAGGCGACCATATCGAGGAACTTCTCGATCACCACCGTGCCAAAGGTAAACACCCGCCCGGGGCCCATGCCGCCGATCATGTAGGCCCGGCTCAGATCGCCGACCCGTGCCGGTATCAGCGTATTAAGCATCTGCCCAATCAGCAGCACCGCAAGGTAATCCCACAGGCGGATCGGCTGGCCGGCCGGACCGAGCAGCACTTTCCAGCGAATGGCCTTTGCGCCCGTATTGATAGCCACGCTGAGCAGGGCCAAGCCAATCCAGAGGAGCTGGGCTGAACCAAAAGCGACGACCAGATCATCGAGCGTGACCGTGTTGATCGCCAGATAGATCGTCAAGCCACTGACGATTACGCCTAGCAGCAGGCGGAAAGCAGGTGATGCTGTGAGGCTGTGCCAGCGACTCGGCGTTGGCGCGATGGGAGTCGTCGGGATGGTCATCGGCGGAGGCCTTGCTGCGGGCGCATCAATACGCACCCTGCCCGCGCCACACCACAACAATAGTCTTGGTGAGGATCATGAGATCGAGCCAGAAGGAGTAGTTCTGCACGTAATACAAGTCATCTTCGGTATGCAGGTGCATCGGCTTATCGCTGCGCCCATTCACCTGCCACCAGCCCGTAATGCCCGGCGGCACCCGGAAGCGTTGCCACTGCCACGCCTCATACTCATTCACGATGTAGGGCATTTCTGGGCGTGGCCCCACGAGGCTCATCTCGCCCCGCAGCACATTGAAGAGCTGCGGCAGTTCATCAAGGCTGGTGCGGCGCAATCGCTGCCCGACGCGGGTGATGCGTGGATCGTGTGGGGTTTTGTGCAACAAACGGCCGCTTGCGTCACGTTGGGCGACCTCGCGCCAGCGACGGTCAGCATCCTGATACATGGTGCGAAACTTGATCATCTTAAACGGCTTGCCGTGTTCGCCAACCCGATCTTGCACAAACAACACCGGCCCGTCCGAGTCGAGCTTGATCCAGATCGCTATGAGGATCATCAGGGGCGCAAGCAGCAGCAGCAAGATCAGGCTCACACTCACATCGAAGATACGCTTAAACAAGCGTTGCGATTCCGACAGGGTCGATTCGCGCAGGCTAATCAAGGGGATGCCGCCCAGTGTCCCGACCGAAGTGCGGGCGAAGGCGAGATCAATCAAGCCCGGCACTGTATGCACCATCACCGGATAGCGTTGAAGCTGAAGCGAAAGATGCACCATCAT
>CALCJV010000097.1 GCA_937967405.1 uncultured Chloroflexales bacterium
CCTGCCATCACACTGAGGATCACCGTTGTCAACAACGCAATCCGGCGATCAAAGACGATCAGGCAGGCCAACACCGGTGCAGCAAAGGGGATCGCGTAGGGCAACATATTCCAGCCAGAGATCATCAAGCGAAAGGCAAACACCGCGACGAGAATCACTCCCACCACTACGAAGAGTTGGCGCGGGTGGCGATAGAGCCGGATTGGGCTGTAGCTGAGGTAGCTCACCGTCGCCGTGCTGAGCATTGCCGCCAGTAGCCCCAAGCCGAGTGTACGTTGCAGTGTGTTGGGTTCGGGTAGGCTGCCCGTCTGTTCGAGCATCTCCATAATCTGCGGCGTGACGATCTCACCCACGCGCACAATATTCTGCCCAGCCTGCACCGTCACTACGACTGGCTCAACATTGGCGCGGGCTTCCTCTTTTGCGAGTGCAGTCGCTTCTTCGTTCAACACGTGATTGATCCGCAGGAACGCCCCAACGAACGTCAGCACCAGATCGCGCTGCACTTGCGGCAAGTCGCTACTCCACTCCGGCAAGCGCACCTCCAGCAACTCTTGCAGCGCACTCGCATCAATCTGGCTGCGATACTCCGCCAATGCCCGCCCATACAGGCTAATGGATTGGCGTTCAACGCTTGCCCACGCATTTGAATCAAGGCTGAGGATGGCTTCCGCCAGCGTATCCGAAATCACCAGCGAAGATGCCGGCAACGTCACCAGCCGTTCGCGTTTATCCATCCGGTTCAGCGAGGGGTCGTTGCGAATATTGCCCACCGTTCGTAGGAGCGTTTCAAGTTGCACCTGTTGCTGCACGGGCAGGTTGCGGTCAGTCTGATAGATAATATTCTCCGGCCGAGCTTCGGCATCGGCTCGGCGTTGCTCGGTGAGAATGCGGCTGACATAGCTCACATCATCCGCCGCTTGGATCGTCACTGGGCTAGGCCGCCCTTCGGCAATCTGTGTGGCGACAAGGGCCGGACGCAGCACCAACGCCCCCCACAAGCCCAATGCAAGCAGGATCGTGGCGACAATCACCGCGTACCAATGGCTAGCTGGCAGCGCGGTGGCATGGGGCGATAGCGGACGACGACTAGCCCACCAGCGGGTGATCGCGTTCATCTTCCCGTATCCTGACAGGGTATCTGGCTCATGCGCCGTTCGTAAGCAGTTCGCGGGCGAGTTGGCTCAACAGCCGCCCTTCGGCTTGGCCCTTGAAGCGTTCGATGAGGAGCGGCATGAGCTTGCCCAGATCGCCTGCGCCACGCAAGCCGTGTTCGTTGATCAAGTCCGCAATTATGGGGCGCAACTCATCAGCAGTGAGCTGGCGCGGCAGGTAGCTCTCAAGGATCGCTGCTTCGGCTTCTTCCGTGGCCGCCCGTTCCGCTTGGCCGTGCTGGCGGTAGATTGCCGCACTGTCACGGCGGCGTTTGGCTTCTTTGGCCAGCACCTGCTGCTGCGCCGTGAGATCAAGCGGTTGAGGAACCATGTCAAGGTTGGCTAGGGCTGCGTCAATCGCGGCCTGATCGCCGGCCAGCCGCTGGGCGATCTCGCGGGCAGTGGCATCAAAGCGTTGCTTCGCGGCATCCAGTTGGGCTTGCTGCAAGGCTGACCGCGCCATCCGGATCACATCTATACGGAGCTGATCGCGGGCTTTCATGGCTGCTTTCAAATCTTCTTTCAGCTGTTCTTGTATGTCTAGCGTCATACTTAAGGTCCCTTCATCAACTCTCATCCCCACGCCACATTGCCGCGTGGCCCGCGCTGCGGTTACAGGCTCAGATGGTGCGGAAAGACACGATGTTTCTCTGCGGTTATGATAGCACGGATAGCTGAAGCAGTGGCATCGAGTTGGTTCTCGTGATTGATCACCACGTAATCAAAATACTGAATCTGCTCCTGCTCGTGCACATACTGAGCAAGGCGCACCTCCCGCTCCTCTGCCGATTCGGTGTGGCGCAGGCTCAGGCGGTGGCGCAACTCCTCCAGCGAGGCGGGCGCAATGTAGATCAGCACAGCGGCAGCGATGATTCGCTTGATCGTCAGTGCGCCCGCAACATTCATGCGGATGATGACATCGCGGCCACTTTCGAGTGCCGAACGGATTTCAGACTTGGGCACTCCTTTGTATTGCCCATACACTTGGGCCCATTCAAGCATCTCATCTGCGGCAATCAGTTGCTCAAAGCGAGCTGCGCTCACAAAGTGATAGTCAATCCCGTCAATCTCGCCCGGACGTGGCGGGCGGCTGTTCATATTCACCACGAAATGGAACGGGAAGCCCAATTCACGCATCCGCATCAGTACCGTATCTTTACCAACTCCAGAGGGCCCAGAGATGATGATCAGCAAAGGATAGGGGGGCTTGCCTTCCAACATCGGGTTGGGCATAGACACATCCATTTCTAACTCATGGTATGCTACTGCTATGTATTTCGACGCATTGACACTTGCCGCAGTTGCCGACGAACTGCGCCAGCGCGTGCTGGGCGGGCGTATTCAGCGCGTCTGGTTACCCACTGCTCAGAGCATTGCGCTTGAGCTGTACGCGCACCACCGCCGCCACTACCTCTTCGCCTCAGCCCATCCGCAACACGCACGGGTGCATCTGGTTGCCCGGAAGCCCTCACGGGGGGTCGCATTGCCTACGCCGCTCCTGCTGTTGCTGCGGAAGTATGTGCAGGGCGGGCGGCTTGTTGCCCTCGAACAACCTGCCCTCGAACGTCTCTTACTGTTAAGTATAGTCAAAGATATGCGCCCACGCAACTACGATGTCGTTGCGCGGGTAGGAGACAGGACAGAAGATACGAATGCTGATCTAGCGGAAGATGCCAATATGTGCCTAGCCCCACCAACAGAAGCTGATCTGTTCCGCTGTGAACTCATCATTGAGCCGATGGAGCGGCGCAGCAATATTCTGCTCGTGAATGATGCCAATGTGATCATGGACAGCGTGAAGCGCGTGACCCCCGCGATGAGTCAGCGGGTGGTGCTGCCCCAGCAACCTTATGTATTCCCGCCCGCGCAAGATAAACGCGATCCGCGTAGCGCGACGGCCGCAGGCATAACGGCTCTGCTTGCCGCAGGCCCACCGCAGACTGTGCTAGCCAAAGCCCTTGTGCAGACCTATCGCGGCGTGTCGCCACAGGCTGCACGTGAAGTGGCCCAACGGGCCTGTGGCAATGCCCAAATCACGCTCAGTGATGCACTGGCAACAGGCGAGACAGCCGCCGCAACACTGGCCGCATGCCTGCGTGCGCTGTATCAACCCCTAGATACCGGCGTGTGGGAACCATCGCTGGTACATGGCCCGCCCGATGCGCCCGACTTGCCCCAAGCCTATGCGCCGTACCGGATTACACATCTCCCCAGCCCAGCCCCCCAGCCTAGTATCAGTGCTGCACTCGAAGCTTTCTACCAGCCGCGTGAGGAGCTAGCCGACCATAGCCAACGCCGGATTGCCCTAGAGCAGCGGCTAGCAGAGGTAGCAGCCCGGCTGCGCCACCAGTTGCAGCAGATCGAGCACGAGTTGATGCAGCTCCCTGATCCGGAGCAGCTCCGTTGGGAGGGCGAGATGATCTATGCCTTCCTTCACGAGATCACTGCCGGACAGACGACATTGGCGATTGAAGGGCGCACGATCCAGCTCGACCCCACGCTCACCCCTGTAGCGGCGGCTCAGCACCGCTTTCGCAGCTACCAGAAGATTCGCAGTGGCACCGAACGACTCCACAAGCGGCGCAGCCAAACTGCATTACGCCTTGCTGGCTTGGAGCAGATACAAGCGTTGCTGGGTGCTGCCACCGAGCGCGATCAGATTGACCAGCTCTTGCTTGAAGCCGAAGAGCAGGGCTACCTGCCGCCCGCTTCCAGCAAGCAGCAGCAAGCTATTCGCAAGCGCGTCAGCCGTCGTCGTCCCTTGCGGGTTGTATCGAGCGATGGCTTTGACATCTTCGTCGGGCGCAGTGCCACCCAGAATGCCGAAGTAACGTTTAAGATTGGGCGACCCGATGATCTGTGGTTGCACGTCCGCACCATTGCAGGGGCGCATGTAATTATCCAACGCGGTGGGCGCGATGTGCCCGAACGCACCCTACTTGAGGCCGCCAGCCTCGCGGCCTACTTCAGCCAAGCCCGCCATGAGCAACACGTAGATGTCGAAATAGCGCGGCGCAAACTCGTCCGCAAGATTACCGGTGCACCGCCCGGCCTCGTCACCTACCGCGCTGAACAGCTAGTACGGGTCAGTCCCCACCCGCCGTGGTAAGCCAAACGGAAACCGGTGTGCGGCTTGTTCCGAACATACCCGCTTGCCAGCTCAGGCACTTACACACCTAGCTCAGCTCGCAGCATGGCAATCTCGGCTTCGATCTCCTGCCACAAGGCTACCTGCTCAGCAGCGGGCAGGAAGGAGCCGAACACCGCATTGCGCGTAACCTGCACAAGATCATCGGCCGTGAAGCCAAAGTGCTTGACTGCCAACCGAAACTCTCGGTTCAGCGTAGTATGAAAGAACGTCGGGTCATCGGTATTGATCGTCACGATCACCCCCGCATCATACAGGCGGCGCAGCGGATGCATCGTCCACGACGAAGCCGCACCAGTGTAAAGGTTGCTGCTCGGTGAGACATCCAGAATCGTTCCCCGTGCCCGAAGATGGGCAATCAGGCGCGGGTCATCTATGGCCCGAATGCCATGCCCAATGCGAGCCGATTGCAGGACATCCACTGCCCCCCACACACTGGCCGGACCCACTACCTCCCCAGCGTGGGCCATCACCTGCAAGCCCGCCTGCCGTGCGGCGGCGAACACCTCAGCAAATGGTTCTGGTGGGTTGCCGATCTCATTGCCGCCAATAGACCACGCAACTACGCCGTAGGGCATAGCTTGCTGGGCAACTTCAAGGACATGCCACGCCCGCTCGGGACCATACTGCCGCCCGAAATCAAACGCAAGATTGACCCGCACCCCCGTCTCGCGCTGGGCTCGGGCAAAGCCGGCCGCCGTGCCTGCAATCGCTTCGAGCATATCTACATCACGCAGGATGTGTTGCATCGGCGAAACCATCACCTCCGCGTAGCGCACCTGCTGGGTCGCAAGGTGTCGCCCCAATTCATAAGCCAGCCGCTCGAAATCTTCGCCAGTGACGACAGCCCGCACAAGGGCCATGTACACGGTGAGGAACTCGCCGAAATCACGATAACGCAAGAGCTGTTCCACCCCCGCCACATTGTAGGCCGGAATCTCGATCTTGTTGCGCTCGGCGAGATCAAGCAACGTCTGCGACTCGATGGAACCTTCGAGATGGAGGTGCAGTTCAACTTTCGGCATGCGCTCGATGAACGCATCCAGTGCTGGTGTCAGCGTCACGGTAGGTTTGCTCATCTCCCCTAATTCTCCCTCGCTTGCGTGCGGGCTGGACCTACTATCAGGGTAAAAACGGGAAATAGCGTGATTGCTATTTCCCGTAAGGTGCATGTGCTGAACCCACAGGGCCACTTCCGTGCGCCCTAATTAATTCCTGCGGCCTTCATGCGCTCAGCATTATCATACATCGTCAAGGCATCCACGATACGGCGCATATCGCCCGCGAGCAAGCCGGGCAGGTTCGAGAAGTTCTGCCCGATCCGGTGATCGGTGACGCGATCTTGAGCGAAGTTGTAGGTGCGAATCTTCTCGGCCCGTTCGCCCGTCCCAACTTGGGCAAGGCGCGTTTCACCTAGCTCACGCTGGCGGCGTTGCTGCTCACGCGCATACAAACGCGACCGCAGCACCGAGAGGGCTTGCTCTTTGTTCTTAAGCTGGGAACGCCCATCTTGACACGTGACCACAATCTCTTCGGGGGTGCCCGGCTTGTACACAATCCGCACCGCCGAGTCGGTTGTATTCACACCTTGCCCACCGTGCCCTTGGGCACGAAATACATCGAGGCGATAATCATCATCACGCAACTCCACTTCCGTCGCCTCGATCTTGGGCAGCACCGCCACCGTCGCCGTGCTGGTGTGGATCCGCCCGCGAGCTTCGGTTTCAGGCACACGCTGGACCCGATGCACACCGCCCTCGTACTTCAGCTGGCTGTAGGCTCCCTTGCCACGCACCTCAAAGATGATTTCTTTGTAGCCCCCAATCTCGTTTTCCGAGCTACTAATGATTTCGACTTTCCAGCCCTGCATCTCGGCATAGCGGTAGTACATCCGAAAGAGATCAGCAGCAAAGAGGGCGGCCTCGTCGCCACCTTCGCCCTGCCGAATCTCAATGACCACATCACGGTCATCATTGCTGTCACGCGGCAGCAGCAGCAGCTTCAGCGACTCCTCAAGGGTGGTGCGTTGCGTGCGGAGTTCTTCCAGTTCTTCTTGGATGAGGATACGCATATCAGCATCAAGCCCATCATTGAGCATTGCCTGCGTCTCCTCTATCTGATCCAGAATATGACGATATTCACGGAATGCCGCTGCAACATCCTCGATCTCACGCTGTTCGCGGGCATAGGTTTGCAGCAGCTCCAGATTGTTGATCACCTCAGGCTGGGCCATCAAGTGCGTAAGTTCATCGTAGCGGGCCGCTACACTTGCAAGTTTATCGAAAATTGCCATTGCGCTCGATCCCTGTCAAAAGATGGTTTGATATTATACCATGAGAACAGGATCCATGCCCGCTGCAATCTCAGCGAAGCTGGAGTCGTCTTATGTCCCTGTATAATAGTATACGGTTTTTTAGTTTCGGGGGCATAAACAGGTGCAACGGACATGGTATCAGGTCTCAGAGGCAAGCCTCATCGGGTTGAGGCCGCTACCCACATCGGAGAGCCGTGCTAGGATCACGGCTCTCCCGGATGCGTCGCTGCTCAGTAACGTGGATGCCTCCCCACCAGTCGCTGATCCACACGTTATGCTTCCAGCCCGTATCGCCGTTTCAAGAATGGGGGTGCGGCTTGGCGAAAGGCAAGATACAGCAGCAGGTCTTTATGGCTGCGGACAAAGGGCAAGTCGTACTCGTCTTCCAGCACCGGCATCAAGTACGATGCCACACGATATTTGAGCGGTGCCGAGTCGCGGTCAAGCACTTTTGCCAGCACCGCCTCATTGACAGGGGCAGGTGTACGCCCAAATTCACCGCGCAGGATCATCTTGTACTCATCCGACACCAACTGGTAGCGTTCGGCCGACATCACATTAAATGCCGCCTGCGCCCCAATAATCTGGCTCGTGGGCGTAACGAGGGGGACGTAGCCAGCATCCTTGCGGACAATCGGGATTTCTTCGAGAATGCGCTCCATCTTATCGAGCTGGCCCATCGCCTTGAGCTGATTGTGCAGGTTGGAGAGCATGCCACCGGGCACTTGGGCCTCAAAGATCGCGTCATCATAGGGCGGGTAGCCTAGCTCAGCCTCAAGCTCACGCATCAGCGGAATCGCCTGCTTAATCGCAACCGGATCGAGTGTCGCAACTAGCTCAAGGATCGCGTTCACCTTGCGCTGGTCTACATCCTCGAAGCGCACGGGGCGGTAGTATTTGCCATAGCCGGGGATGCTAGCCTTGAGTTCTTCAGCTATCTCGAAGAGATCACGCTGGACTTCAAGGATCAGCTTTTTATCTAGCCCGTGATCAATGCCCATCGCCTCTGCAAAGGGGATCATAATCTCAATCGGGGGGTGCGAGGTTCCGCCCGCAAAGGGCGTAATTGCCGTATCAATATAATCAATGCCAAGATGCATCGCAATCACGGCATTCAGCGTAGCCACGCCGGTAGTTGTGTGACTGTGCAGCGTAATTGGCAATTTCGTTTGCTGGCGCAAGCGGCGCATCAGATCAAGCGCATCAGTGGGGTAGAGCAAGCCAGCCATATCCTTGATTGCCAGTGCATCTACGCCGGCCCGTTCAAGCTGCCGCGCATACTCCAGAAAGTAATCATTCGTATGCACTGGGCTGGTGGTATAGGAGAGCGCACCTTCGGCCACGCCTCCGAAGGCTTTGGTGGCCAGAATAGATGTTTGCAAGTTGCGCCAATCGTTGAGCGCATCGAAGATTCGCATCATGCCTACACCCGACTCAACCGACTGGCGCACAAAGGCAATCACCAGATCATCAGCAACAGGCTGGTAGCCAAACAGATTCTGCCCCCGCAGCAAGGCTCGAATCTTGCTCCCACCACCGAGCGTATCCCGCATCAGTTCGAGCCGTTCCCACGGATCTTCATTCAAGAACCGAATACAGCTATCCAGAACCGCCCCGCCCCACAGCTCGAGGATCGGAAATCCTGCGGCATTGACTCGCTCCAACACGCGCATAATCTGAGGGGTTGTCATGCGTGTCGCAGCGACACTTTGGTGTCCATCACGCAAGGTTACATCAATAAAACGCACCTGCCGTTGCTCCATGCGGTACCTCCTGTGATCCACTACGATAATCCGGCAAGCCTCTCTGCTTGTCAAGGTTATAGCTCGCCAAGCGTATCTTAGCAGATTATGGGCCATTCGGGATCGGTTTTGGTGAATTTGCCCCGAATGTTATCAAATCTCCCTCTTGACAGATAGTATCTTTCGTGTATACTGCTAAGTAAGTTAGCAGTGTTTACTATTGTAATGATCGTTTAGATCGGAGACGTGCTATGGCTTGTAAAGCTCGTGCCTGTGCCCCAATCACACCCGCTACCCCCAGCGTGCCTCGTGTGCGCCCTAGCCCACCGCCCAGCAACCCAACCCACACCGCACCTGTGGACACCTACCCCTACGACGGCGAGACCATCCTCCTTAGCCACTATGCCCAGCATCCCGCGCAGATGGCATCGCCCACCCCGTCCACTACCGCAGGAAATCGTGCAGCGGCGTGCTCATCCTCAGCGTGTGGCCATTCGCGCTGGCATCTCCTCTGGCTGCTATTCCCGCTCTTCTGGCTCGGCAAGCTGCTTGTTGTCACCACTATCGCATGGACGACATGGTTCTGGCAGCATATCGCCCAACCGCTCACCAGCGACGTGAGCCTGCTGCTGGCGGTGGTGCTGATTGGCACTGGCGCATGGCTCGTGTGGCTCAACCGCGAACGTCACATCTGACATCCGACACCTGAAAGGACACCCGATGAACCGGATTTTTGCTGGACGCTACACTGCCCATACGGATGAGCCGTTTGTTGTGTTTCTGGTGGGCATGCGGATCAACCAATTCACGGCAGTGCGCCAATGGCTGCCAGTGGCACGCGCCATGCTGCCGATGCTGGAGACACTCTACCGCCATCCTGAAAAGGGCTTTCTCGGTGGCGAACTCATCCTCTACTGGCGCGGTATCGGTGTGATCCAGTATTGGCGTTCGCTTGATGACCTCCACCACCTTGCCACTAACCCCGCCGATCCGCACCTGCCCGCATGGAAAGCCTTCAATCAAGCAACGGGCAGCAACGGCGTAGTTGGCATTTGGCATGAAACCTATCAGATACACGCGGACGAGTATACCTGTATCTACGGCAACATGCCCGCATTTGGCTTGGCAAAAGCAACCGAGCACGTCACGGCACACGGCTCGCACGCCCGCAAGCGGTGGCAAGCAGCCCCCGCCTAGCCGGTTGCAGGTTCATCTGATGTATGTTATATAATAAAAAGCATGTCGAATTCACCTCAAGTAGTTACGCCGAGCCGCCGCGAACGGCTCCACGAAGCAACCCGCACCGAGATTAAACAGATTGCGCGGGAGTTGCTTGCCGCCGAGGGCACTGCCGCCCTGTCGTTGCGAGCAATTGCGCGGCGTATGGGTATGACTGCGCCCGGCTTGTATCGCTACTATCCTAGCATCAACGATCTGCTCACAGCCCTGATTGTAGATAGCTACAACGATCTCGGCGATCAGATTCTTGCCGCCCGCACCGCGCACCGCCACGCTCGCTACGCCGAGCAGTTTCTGGCGATTGCCCATGCCTATCGGGCGTGGGCTTTGTCCCACAAAACCGACTACCTGCTGATCTTTGCCAATCCGATGCCCGGCTACGAGCCAACCCCAGAGATTATCGGACCGGCCTCGCATCGCACCTTTTCACCTTTCTGGGGCATCTTGCAGGAGGCATGGGCGGCTGGGCAGTTGTATGTGCCCACTACATCCGAACCGCCAGAGGCCATCGCCGTCGAACTACAGACCCAACTCGCAGGCTGGTGCGAGTATGGGCAGATCACCCTGCCGGCCGCAACAGTGCAAGCCTTGCTCGGCGGTTGGGGCAAGATGCAGGGCTTGGTGATGCTCGAGCTATTCGGTTATCTGCATTATGTATTGCCCGAACCGCGTATCCTCTACGAAGCCGAGATGCGGGCTGGAATTCGCCAGATGGGGCTAGGTGCGTAGAGCCGCAAGAGTGGCTTCTACTGCACGGGCCAGATCGCAAGGTAGGCATCGGAGAGTTCGGCGGGGGTGGGGGCGAGCGGCGCATGGGTGATCAAGCCACCCTGCGTGAGCGTGATCGCAATGGCTGCGGTGCCACGCCGCACGGCTACGCCGTTGGCGGGTGAGTTTCCGGCGGAGCCGCCCGGCGCAGCAAACGGCGACCAGATGTGGCGTTGGCGCAGGTTGCTACTCATCACGAGGAAGTACGGCTCCCCGCCTGCATAGTTGCCCACAGTGATGCCCGCCACTTGGCGGGTGTCGCGGTTCTGGATGCTGGCCGCGGTGGAGCCAGCAATGAACACATTGCCATACTCATCCGCCGTGATCGCAAGGATGCTGATCGAGTTGCCGCGCCCACTCGATAGGCGCGTGAGTAGCGATTGGCTGTGCAGCAGCGTGCCGTCGGCAGCATTAAACCGCCCGAACCACGCCATTTTGACTGAGCCGACACTGGTTGGATTGTTGTAGGTATCAGTTATAATCAGCCGTTCACGATCAAGCCGCACACGCAAGTCTTTCGGATCGCGGGAGAAAACCGATCCCCCCGTGCCGCCATTGATTGATCCAGCCATGTAGAGCTTGCCATCGCGCCCAATAGCCACCCGTTCGCCGCGAGTATCTGCCCCCAGATTCGGAGCGGCATCCCAATCGTAGCTCGTCCAGACTAGCTCGCCCGTAGAGCGATAACCGCGCAGGTAGGGCAGTTGCAAGTTGCTGCTGACTTGACGAAAGCCTGTCGCTACAATGATCCCTTCGGCACTCGCCACCGCTACATCGTTGTGCGTGCCCGTGCCCAACGACCAACTCCCGACCACTGCGCCACCGGGGCTGTACACCGTAATCTGATCACCGACGAGGGCTGCAGCAGTGCTATCGTTGCCAAGCGCACAGCGTTTCACGCTGCCGGGCGTGGCTCGCCACACGACCGTGCTGGCATCGGCACTGAGCAGGGCTACACCCGCATCGCCGCAGATCAGGATGTTGCCATTCGGGGCAATCTCCAGATCGGCCAGCATTGTGCCAAAGCGCGTCTGCGATAGAATTTGCGTGCCGTCATTGCTGATGCGAAAGACACTCCCGCCTGTGTCTGGCGTAAGGTCTATCGGGGTGATGGCGGTGGGCACATAGTTTGGGAAACTACCTGCAAGGACAATCGTGCCATCAGGGGCAACATCTACCGCTGCGGCGGTATCGGCCCCAGCTCCACCGAAGAAACCAGCCGCCGCGACTTGAAGATTATCACTGGTGGTGGGTTGGGGGGGCGGGTTCTCAGCCCGCACGATGTACGGCAAAGAGACGGTATAACGCGATGCTTGGGCAACAACAGGAGTGCTTGCCACCCCCGCTGCTGCCATGAGTATTGCTGCACTCAGCAAGATGATAAGAGCGAGATGGTGTTGGCGCAGCCTAAGCAATCGCGTTCCCCCTCAGATAAGCAGCGTCCTGTTCCCTCTCAGGTCCTGCTTGATTCGTATTATAGCTATCCACTCTGGATTCGTAAAGCGGCTGCAATAGTTCTTCGGTACTAAGTTCTTATCTGCCACTCATCATGAGCGGCATAGGACAAAAGTCAAAGAAGTGTTAAAAACGGGCGCAAGCGACCTGCTCACGCCCGTATACTGGAAGCCACGCCCTTAACCAACGTATTGTGCGATTAGGTTTGCTTACGGCGCATCCGGAAGACTATCACCGCCCCGATCAAGAGCAGCACGGCCCCAAGTCCAAGCAGCCCATTGATGGGGGTAGCCACCATACCTGTGCCAGTATCCGGCAGGCGCACCGGCGGCACGGGGGTTGGCTCTGGGGCAACTACGGTTGGCATTGGGGTTGGCGCAGTGGGCAGAGCGGTTGGCTCCGGCTCGGCCGACTGTTCCGGTGCAGGCTCGGCCGTCGGGTCAGCTTCGGGAGCAGGGAGTCCACCCGTCACTTGGAAGGGCGGCGTAACCACCACCCCACCGAGCGTCACGGGCACGTCTGCACCATCGGGAAACTCAAACATGCCTAGCTCTCCGCGATCACTGTGGAGCATCGCATAGAGGGTGGGTGTTGCCCCTGACGGGTCAATCATCACCACTACGTTGCGGTTCTCACCGGGTGTGAGCAAGGTCTGCCCTAGAATGGGGCCCGGCTGGCCTTCGCTATCGGCGTGGATCACGATCCAGCCCGGTTCAGCTACCACCACCCGCGCTACCGTCACCGTGCTATCAGTGATCGGCTGATCGGCAACCTCGACGTTGGGTGCATCGGGATGCACCACATACCACAGATTGCGGACAAGATGCCCATTCGTATCGCCCGGTGCAGCATCATTGATGAAGAAATACAAGGGCATATCGTTGTAGGTCACCTGTGCGCTGCCATCGTCGCGGGTAATCAATCCGAGCGTGCCATTCACGCCTTCGCCCGCCACCACTACGGCACCATCAGGGGCAAGCAGGGGCGGCCAGTTGCCCGCACACGCACCGACACAGTTGCTTACGCCCGGCGGATCATTGGTGAAACGATACAGCGTATTGCCCGCACCATCTACAAGGATTAGCCCCAAACTGTCATTTTGCACGGCCTGTACGGTTACCACTTCCTGCGCGGCAGTAGGGAGTACGGTTGCCCCTAGTCCAATGAGTCCGCCTGCTAACAAAAGCACGGCAAGTAGCGTGCGCCCGATCTGTTGTTTCATCTGTTCTGCTCCTTAGTTCAATGGGTTGTCACTGTCAGCCACTGTCAGCCAACTGTTTGCGTCGTCCTCGTTGCTCCTACTTCATGCGACCATTTAGAGTATACACCACATATAGGCATGCTCTGTTAGCCCTGTACCGTCGCAGTGGGCTGCTCTGGGGCGGCATACTTCGGCGGCGGAACCAGCGGATCGCCCTGCGATTGGGGCGATAGATTGAAGCCGAGCATCCGATCTAGCACACGCATGCGCCACGCCCAGCGCACCGTAAACATCCACACCACACTTGCCGCAAAGGCAAGTGCAAGGTCTTGCGGCTCGACAAAGGGCAGCGCGTAGACGGCGCGTAGCTGCGGCACATACAAGATTAGCCCAAAGATCACCCCCGTTGCCATAGCGAGCAGGGTCGGTCGCCAATCGCCCGCTAGGACTGTACCACCTACCCAGAACGGAGTCGGTGGCTCGACAAACACGATCAAGAACGAGGTGGCAAAAATCAGGAAGCAGAACATCACCATTGCTGCGTAAGGCAGCTGCTTGGTAATGAGCTGCTCGCGGATCGCCTCATCCGTTACCTGTTCAAGGGCTTGGTACACCGGAAACACATATACCCCCAACACGAAGATGCCGAACAGCGCGATGAGCAGCGCGGCGGGCACGACAAAGTGGAACAGACGCGGCAGCAATTTACCGCGAGGGATGCGCCCCGGACGGGCCCAGTAAGCCAGCGCAAAGGACGGCAAGCCTCCCGCCAGCAGCGCAATCAAGGCACTCTCGCGCACGCTCATAAATACCCCAATTGAAAGGAGCAGGAGTGCCGTGTAAAAGACGCGGGTGAGAAACAGGCTGAGAATATCGAGCATGCCATTGATGATACGTTGTCCCTCTTGCACCGCTTCAGGGATCACCGCGAACGAGTCATTGAGCAGCACAATGTCGGCGACACTGCGTGTGGCTTGGCTCCCGCTCTGCATCGCAATAGCGAGATCAGCTTGCTTCAGCGAGAGCACATCATTCACGCCATCGCCCGTCATGGCAACATACCGCCCCTGACTGCGGAGCGTCCGCACGATCTGCTCCTTCTGCTGTGGCGTGATTCGCCCAAAGACGCTCGTATCCATAATCGTGCGTGTGAACTTGTCTTCGTCGCTGATCTGTTCCAGCTCAGGCCCAGAGATGATCTGTGCCTCTGGATCAAAGCCCGCCTGCATCGCCAACGCCTTGACTGTCACTGGGTTGTCGCCGGAGATGATCTTCACGTCTACGCCCGACTCGCGGAAGGTGGTCAAAATCGTGCGGGCTTCGGGGCGCAGCTCGTCGCTGATGCAGACAATACCGAGCGGCGTAAGCGGGGTCGGCAGCTGGGCGGCATCGCCCGTCTCGCTGACGGGGGCAACAGCGGGGTGGTGGGCAAACAGCAGCACCCGCAAACCCTCAGCCGCCGCCGCATCCATGCGCTGCTGTAGCTCTGCGGGCACGTTGCCCACTGCACCGCGCAACATCTCCGGCGCACCAAGTACGTACATGCCCTGCATCGGCGCAGCATCTACAATCACGGCACTCCACTTGCGTGCCGACGAAAACGGAATCTCCGTAATGACCGGACGTGGTGTGCCGCCATACGCCCGCTGGATCGCCTCGCTGGTTTTGTTCATAGAACCGAAGCTGACCACAAAATCACCGAGAAGCGTACCCAGTGTGGCATCGTCTATGCCAAAGGGGTGAATAGCCTGCACCTGCATGCGGTTGGTCGTGAGCGTGCCCGTTTTATCTACACAGAAGGTGTCTACGTTGCTAAGTGACTCAATCGCATTCGATTGCTGAACGAGTGCGCCTTTGCCAGCCAGCCGTACCGCCCCCAACGAATACGCGACGACAATTGCCAGAAAGAGGGTATTCGGCACCAGTCCCACCACCACGACCAGATTCTCGATGATGCGTGAGAACGTACCGCCAGTGACAACCGTCTCGACGGTAATGATGAGGGCAATCACCAGCGCGACGACAAGGATCACGCGCAAGGCAATATTCACTTCCTGCTGAAGCGGAGTAAACCGTGTGCGTTCCGCCTTTGCGCCCGCCATAATCTGCCCCGCGAGGCTATCCGCCCCGACAGACTCAGCCACGAAGGAGCCACTGCCATTGACACAGAAGCTGCCCGAATACAAGGGATCGCCCGCCTGCTTCTTGATCAAATCCGACTCGCCCGTCAGCAGCGACTCATCCATCTCCATTGCATTACTGGCCAGCACGCTCCCATCTACGATCACCTGATCACCCGCACCAATGCGGATCACATCACCAACCACCAGTTCCTCTGGTTCGATCTGCTGCTCCTGCCCCTCGCGCACCACCACCACCTTTGGGCGATTGAGCAGCGCAATCTGATCCAGCAGGCGTTTGGCGCGAATCTCTTGGAAGATGCCCACCGCTACATTCACCAGAATCACCCCCACCGAGAGCAGCGCATCTACGGGCCGCCCCAACAGCACTAAGACCAAGCCTAGCCCAAAGAGTAGGTTGTTGATGAAGGTAAACAGGTTATCGCGGATGATCTGCCGATAGCTCCGCCCCATATCGGGCGGCGTAACGTAGCCTTGCCCTTGCGCCCGCAGTTGGGCAACCTCAGCTGCTGTTAGCCCCTGCAATGTTGCCGGTGTCGGATCAACCGTCTGCACCATAGAGCATGACCCTTTCTGTTGCTTGTTCTGTATTCGCCTCAACTCGTTCTGATTGCATTCCGATTGTACCACGTAAGCGATTCCTCAGGTATAATAGCTGTATTCTGATGCACGATAGAGACAATACTACCGGTAGGACAGATAGTGCCACTATGAAGGAGAAGCGTATATGCCATTTATCATTGATCCGCTGTACCTTGTGATCGCTGGAATTGGGTTTGTGTTGTCCGCCGCCACCCAAACGTGGCTGATGTCGAGCTTCAAGAAGTGGAGCCAAGTGCCCAACAGCCACAATATGACAGGCGCACAAGTTGGCAAGTATCTGCTCGCCAACTCATCATTGGCGAAGGTGGGCGGCAAGCCTCAGTTTGGTGGCGCAGATGGCAAGATGCCGGGCGAGGTGCGGCTTGAGCGTGTCGGCGGCACACTCACCGATCATTACGACCCGCGGGCCCATACCGTCCGCATGTCGCAGCCGGTAGCCGATACGCCCTCGATTGTGGCGATGGCGGTGGTCGCCCACGAATTGGGCCATGTGCAGCAGTATGAAGAAGGCTCACCCTTGATTGTGATGCGAAACGTCCTCATCCCCGCGCTGCGTTTCAGCCCCACCCTTGCCTACGCCTTGATTATGGCCGGCTTTGTCTTTCAAGCAGTCAACATGGTTTGGCTCGGCATCCTGTTCTTCTCAGTCACAGTGCTATTCAGCGTCTTGACGTTGCCTGTCGAATTTGATGCCAGCCGACGCGGGATGAAGCTGCTCGAAGAGGCGGGTATGCTCAAAACCGAGAATGACCGCAAAGGCTCAAAGGCGATGCTCACCGCCGCCGCTTCAACCTACGTGGCCGCAGCAACCACATCCGTGTTGCAGCTACTGTATTACATTAGCCTTGCCCGACGTTCGTCGTAGCAGCTAACCCAGAAAGGCGAAGGAGCTTATGCCGAGTATGAACACTTTGCAGGAATTGCTGCCCATGTTGCAGCAGCGCGGCGACCAGCCCGGCTTGATTATGCTGCAACGCGAGGGCAGCACAACCTACAGCTACCGCGAGCTTGCCACCAGCGCAGAAAGCCTTGCGCTCGGCGTGCTTCAGGCTGGGATCAAGCCGGGCGAATTTGTCGCCCTGCTAGCCAAGAATCGCCCCGAATGGATCATTGCCTGCCTTGCAACAATCCACTCCGGTGCAGCCGTGATCCCGCTCGATACGCAGATCGCCAGCGACGCGCTGCACACCGCCCTCACCAATAGCGACGCACGCCTAATCTTTACCACCACCGAATACCTAAACCGCTTGCAGCAGCTTGATCTGCCCAACCCGCCCCGCATCGTGCTGCTCGATGTGCCCGCCGATGATCCACGCAGCTGGCACGCCCTGCGCCACGATCCAGCCCGCAATGGGGTTGCCCTGCCACAGGTGCAGCCCGATGATCCCGCCGCAATGTTCTACACCTCCGGCACTACCGGCGCACCCAAAGGCGTACCCTTGACGCATCGCAACCTTGCCTTCCAACTTCAGGCTATCGCTGATACCGGCTTGGTCGAGCCAACTGATCGGGTGCTACTGCCGTTGCCGATGTACCACGTCTACCCCTTCACGGTGGGCACGCTTGCGCCGATCACGCTCGGTGTGCCAATGATCCTGCCCTTCTCGCTCACCGGCCCCCAGTTGCTGCGGGCCTTGAATGAAGGCGATGTCACGATTATGGTCGGCGTGCCCCGCTTGTACCAAGTGATCTACAACGGCATAGATCGCCAGATTGTCGGGCAGGGCGCAATGACCATGCAGATTTTCAAGAACCTGATGCGTACCAGTATCTTCCTGCGAAAGCACATGCGTGTGAAAATGGGCAAAGTCTTCTTCAAGAGCCTGCACAAACGCTTCGGCAAGAACCTGCGCGTGCTGGCTTCGGGCGGCTCAGCAATGGAGCCTGACCTCGTGTGGAAGCTGGAAGGGCTGGGCTGGCAGATTGCAATTGGCTATGGCCTAACTGAAACCGCGCCGCTGCTGACGATGAACCTACCGCGTGAGAAGGACACGCTGCGGGCTGCGAGTGCGGGTAAACCACTGAGCGGAATCGAAATCCGCATTGATCCGCGCAGCAGTCACGGCGCGGGCGAAGATGCCCAAGCTGCGAGCGATACGCCCTACCCGCAAGGCGAAATTCTTGCGCGGGGGCCGAGTGTCTTCTCTGGCTACTACAAGCTGCCAGAGCAGACCCAGAAAGCCTTCACTGCGGATGGGCAGTGGTTCCGCACCGGCGATCTCGGCTATCAAGATAAAGATGGCTACCTCTATATCAGTGGGCGGGCTTCGACCTTGATTGTCACGGCGGGCGGCAAGAATGTGCAGCCAGAGCCGGTTGAAGATGTCTACGTCGCCAATAAATTCATCCGCGAGATAGGTGTGTTGCAAGACCCCGACGACGGACGACTCGTGGCCTTGATTGTGCCCGAAGTCGAAGAAGTCAACCGCTGGCGCAATGGCGATACCGCCTTTGCGATCCGCGAGGCCGTGAGTGAACAAGCCGCATTGTTGCCGACCTATCAGCGCATTGATCACTACGAGATCACCACCGAAGAGCTACCCAAAACCAATCTGGGCAAGCTGCGCCGCCACCTGCTGCGCGAGCAATACATCCGCACCAAGCGCGGCGAAATCCGTGCGGGTGGGCCCACCAAGCCGCTAGCGATTGCGGATATGAGCGAAGCCGATCAGCAGATTTTGCAGAATGAACTCGCCCTCCAGCTCTGGGAGTGGGTCTGCACCCGCTTTCCTGACCAGCCACTCTCGCTTGATACGAGCCCCCAGCTCGATCTCGGCATTGACTCGCTGGCGTGGCTCGAACTCGCCACCGAGATTCGTGAAGTGACCGGCGTGGAACTCCCCGAAGCGGCAACCGCCCGCATTGATACGATCCGCGACCTGATCGCGGAAGTGCAGGAAGCTGCCGCCAATGCTGAAGAGGTGCAAGCGGCCCACCTTGCCCTGACTGACCCCGAAGCGGTGCTGACGGAGGAGCAGCAGTATTGGCTGACCCAAAAGAGTGCGCCACTGGATCGGGCCAGTGTGGTGCTCTCGGTTGCCAATCATCAGGCGATGCGCTGGGCTTTCCAACTGAAAGCCCACAACGTCGAGCGTGTGCCCGATCTACCGCCGTTTGTGCTTGCGCCTAACCACCTGAGCAACCTCGACCCAATGGTCGTGGCGGCGGCACTCCCCTATAGCCTGCTGCGCTCGATCTACTGGGCGGCCTCAATTGATCTGTTCTTCACCTCGCGCCCGTCGCGGCTGTTCTCACGCATCGCGCAGATGCTGCCGGTGGCGGGGGCCCGTACCGTGTCCGTCAATTCGAGCCTTGCCTTTGCTGCACTCACGCTCAAGCAGGGCAAGTCGCTCGTCTGGTTTCCAGAGGGGCGGCTCTCCCCCACCGGCGAACTGCTCCCCTTCCGGCACGGGCTGGGCTATGTGCTCGAACAGTATCCTGTACCCGTCGTGCCCGTCTACATCCGGGGCACGAATCAGGCATTGCCACGTGGCGAAGTGCTGCCGCGCTTCAAGCCCGTCGAGGTCACGTTTGGCGTGCCCTGCGATCCGCGCCAATTGGCGAACGAGGGCAAAGGCAGCACCGTGCCGGAACGCATGATGAATGCCTTACACGCCAAAGTTGCCGCACTGATGCCAGTCGCAGATACATCCCAACCAGCCTAGCAACGGTAGGGTGAGAGCTATAGCAAGAAAGACGTGCGCTAGGCACGTCTTTCGCATAGATATAGATCGGCTTGCATACGATGGCTAGGAGACCATATCGCCAACCGGAATCTCCAACTCCGGCACTTGGGCGATGCCGTTGATCAGTACCAAGCCGATCAGGGCCATACTCAGCAGCACAGATACAAGGAACGCCCCGTAGAACGAGATCAGCGGCGCGAGAGCCATTGGCAAGAAGCCCACCACCCACGCCGGAAGCATCCACGCCATGTCGGGCAGCACGCCCCGTAGCGCATACCAGAACGCCGTGCCCATCAATGCCGCCATAATTAAGTAGCGCATCATCAATGGCAGAAACGGCATCAGGTTCAGTAAAATGATGGCCATACACACCCCAACAATGGTAGCCGGAAACCACCACCGCAGTGGGTTCAGCAGGCGTTGATTGAGCAGCAGCCACTGCCCAAACAGCACGGCAATAATTGCCCCCAGCAGCAAGATCGGCAGAATCACATCGGCGGCAAACGTGCCCACTCCTAACAACATACCGACGGCAGAATAGACCAGCAGGGGCCCCGTGCTGACCAACAACCATACCCGAAAGAAGTTCCAGTCAAGATTCTTCGTCTCTACCCGCTTCATTTTGAGCATCCTACCCTCCCTGTTTATGCACCGTACTGTGCGAAAGCATACTACACCTCTACCTATTTTCGCACAGGATTGACTGCACGGCAACTCATCATCACTGTCGGGGTGCTTGCCCAATCACCGGAAACACCCTACAATAGGCATAACACGAACGCATACCCCGTGCGGCGGGGCATGCAGGAGTAGCTGCGATGCTGGATATACGAGTAGCAATTGCCAAGATCAATGCCGCTAGCTCTGATGAGAGCGGCGATACCGTCGAGATCATCGAGCGTCCGAGCGGCGGGTTCTCGTTTGTGCTGGTAGATGGGCAAGGCTCCGGGCGCGGTGCGAAGTCGTTGAGTAACTTACTCACCGCACGGGCGATCACGATGCTCAAGGATGGCGCACGCGACGACTCGGTGGCGATGGCGGTGCATGATTATCTCTACACCTACCGCATGGGGCAGGATGCCGCCACCTTGAATATCCTCTCGGTGGATTTCGCCACCCGCACGATCTCGATGGTACGCAACAATCCGGCTCCGTTTTTCGTCCTCACCCCAGACGGCACGCAGCACTACGCGGATGAAGTCCATCCTATCGGGCTATATGCCCAAACACGCCCAGAAGTTACGCGCCTGCCACTGCAACCCTATACCTATGTTATGATGTTTACCGATGGCCTGCTCCGGGCCGGCGAGCGCAGCCAGCAGAATCTTGATCTGCCCAACTATCTAGCTGGGTGGTCAGTGCATACCGCGCACCCACCTGAGGTACTGACGGAGCTGCTCCTCGAACGGGCACTGGTGCTCGATGCGTATGCCCCCAGCGATGATAGCAGCATCGTGACACTGGCAGTGTTGCCGGTCAAGCCTGCCGCCACCACGCCAGCTGCCTACCCTGTCCGGCGGCTGACCATGACGGTACTCTTCGATGATGAAGCGCATCCATCACCAATACGGTAACTTATACATGCGATAAATAGAAGGGAGTCCCGCGCCTATGGCATCCGCGCCGCCCCCGCGCTCATATCGTTCAGCGCGTGATCGGGTTGCCCAACGCCGTGCCCGCAACCAACGTGCCGCAGCAGTCAGCACCTCGCGCCGCACCCGCTCCGGCTGTAGCTCGATCATTGCTGGAAGTATCGCCGCCCTGCTCCTAACCGGCTTGGTGATCTTCGTCCTAACCGGCTTTGCAACCCGCACGCTCGATACGATCCAGCAAGCTGATCCACGCCTGCACGTCGAAAGGAAGAGCGCGGCAGTGCAAGAACCCCTGCCCCGCGCCGACCTTGAGCCATTCACCATCCTGCTGCTCGGTGTAGATACCCGCACCGACGAAGCCGCCGCCCCGCGCAGCGATACCTTGATTGTCGTGCATGTCAATCCGCAGCAGAAGTGGGCCAGCATGCTCTCGATCCCGCGTGACTCAATGGTTGAGATTCCGTATGTGGGTTACCAGAAGATCAATGCCGCCTACCCTATCGGATATCTCGATGCAGAGGCAATCTATGGGCCGGGTACGGCTCCAGCGGCTGGTGGGGCGGCTCTCGCCGCTGAGACCGTTGAGCGGTTTCTGGGTATTCCGGTTGACTATACCGCCCAAGTGGATTTTCTCGGGTTTGAGCGGCTGATAGATATTATGGGCGGGTTGGTGATTGATGTGCCCAAGCCCCTGCTGGATGCCGAATATCCGACCGAGAATTTCGGCTTTGAGCGGCTCTACATCCCCGCTGGGCTGCAAGTCTTCGATGGGGCAACGGCCCTGCGCTATGCCCGTTCGCGCCACAGTGACTCGGACTTTGACCGGAGCTGCCGCCAGCAACGGGTACTCCGCGCAATGCTGCGCCAAGCTCGTTCGCAGGATGTGTTGGATCAGGCTGCACGCCTGCCTGAGCTAGTCAAGAACCTCGAACAGAGTGTCTCGACCACTCTGCCGATCAGCGAGTTGGGGGTACTCTATAGCCTCGCCGATTTCGCTCGTTCGCTCAATACCGACAGTATCATCCAGCTGAGTATCAATCCAGATAATGTGCGGATGAATGTGCAAGGCTCCGACATCTACTGGGATCCGTATGATGTGCAACGCCTTGTCAGCCGCATGATGGCAGGCCCTGCTACCAACGATGATGGGGTTGTAACCATCCAAGTGCGGAATGGCGCAGGTGTGGTTGGGCTGGCCGGACAAGTGACCCGTATGCTTGCCAGTGAAGGCCAGACGATGCTCACTCCGGCCGATGCCCCCCGCCGCTATACACGCACCACAATCATTGATTACACGGGCAATGTTGCCGCCCGCGAACAGCTTGCCGAATTGCTAGGGCTGCCCCAAAGCCAGATTCGCTCAGCTCCAGATGAGACCGATCCGCCGGCCCAGAATGGGGTTGATCTGGTGCTCGTGGTGGGCGAAGATTATGACGAGGCGTGGACGGTCGTGCGCCCCAATGCCCCCACGCCCGAACCACCCCCGCCTGCTGCATTGCCAGTTGCGGGTGATGCGGGGCGCGATCTGCCGAACCTGCCTGAAGGCTGTAGTCCCGATTTCTAGCTAGCCGCGCACGCCCCCCGCGCCGTGTCAGCCCCGACACGGCGTTGTCTCAATGGAGCCTGCTAGATTCGATGCAGAAACTTCAACAGCGCAGTATTAAACACTTCCGCCTGTTCAAGATTGGGTAGGTGTCCGGCACGCGGCACAAGGGTGAGGCTACTGCCATCAATCGCATTCTGGAGTTCTTGCATCACCGTAGGCGGGGTCAACACATCCTGTTCGCCCCCGATCAGCAAGGTGGGCACGCGGATGTAGGGCAGCAGCTCGGTGGCATCCGCCCGCACCGCCATGCCGCGCAATGCCGCCGCAATGCCTGCTGGTGCAGTTGCAAGGATCATCTCACGCACCTGCGCTACCACCTCTGGATTAGCATCAGGGGCAAGCAGGCGCGGGAGCATCAACTCCGCGATGGCGGCTGGGCCCTGTGTTTCAGCAATCTGAGCATTCGTCTCGCGGGCAGCTTGGGCTTCAGGCGTATCAGCGGTGGCGCGGGTATCGGCTAACACCAGTGCATGCACCATGCGTGGGTAGTGGCGCAATAGCTCGAAGGCAATGTAGCCACCCATCGAAAGCCCTACCACCACCACCTTCTGGAGGCGCAGATGGGTCAGCAAGGCATACAGGTCATCGGCCATGATTGGCATCGTGCTGGGGGTAGTGGGGACACTGCTCTGCCCAAAGCCGCGCAGATCGGGGACGATTACCTGATAGTGGCTCTCCAACATATGCACTTGAGCGGTCCACATGGCTCCGGAAAGCGGAAACGCATGCACGAGTAGGATCGGCAATCCACTGCCGCGCACGGTATAGGCGAGGTTGATCCCGTTGTGTTCGAAGTTCATGACCCATCCTTTCATTGGCATTACAAGACCGCCTCAAGGCGTGGCACAATCACCGCCCAGTCGTAGTGGCTCCGCACCAATTGCCGGCCCCGTTTGCCCATATGCTCGGCCAGCTGGGGCATGTCAAGCAGCCACAGCACCGCAGCCGCGAAGGTTTGCGGGGTATCACCAAGCAGCAGCTGTTCGCTATGGTGCAGTTCGGGCACGCCCTCTGCACCCAAGCTCGTTGAGACAATCGGGAGGCTCATCGCAAGAGCTTCGAGGAGCTTCAGGCGAATGCCACCGCCCACGCGCAACGGCACTACATACACTGCGGCACGCTCCATATAGGGGCGTACATCAGGCACGTCGGCAACAACAATGATCTGCTGCTGCTCGTTGTGCAGGGCGACAATCTCCGGCACAGGGCTGCGTCCTACCACCACAAAGCGGGCACGCGGCTGACGCAGCTGTATCTGGGGCAGCACCTCCCGCGCAAACCACAATACGCCATCTACGTTGGGACGAAAATTGAGCGTGCCCGTAAACACCAGATCAAGCGGACCATCGGGGGTGGGGGGAGGGCGGTGGCGGGGTTGGAAGTAGATCGTATCCACGCCATTCGGTACAATCGTCATCGGCGTATCGGGGCAGAGTTGGTGGAGGGCTTGACGGTCCTCCTCCGAGACGACGATCACCCGATCATACTGGCGCATCATCTGTTGTTCAAACAGAGCCAGTTTGCCCCACTGCATCAGTGAATAGGGCACAGCCGCGAGGGTGCGCGGAGTCCGTAACTCGGCATTGAGCAGGTTTTCGAAATCAATTGAAGCGGCCCGGCGTTGGAGTACATACTCGGCATTAAACTGATCAAGGATGCGGAGTGGTGGCGGTCTATGCTCAATCGGGTGCAAGCCGTAGTGGGCCATCTCGATACTTTCAGCCAAGATCACATCGAAGGGCTGTTGGGTCACCAGTTCCTGCAACGCAGCGGTATAAGCCGGACTGACATTCCGCAACGCCATATCCGGCAGGGGCGAGGCCAGTGTCGTCCATGTGCGCTGCCAGAGTGTGCGCTGGGGTGTATCGGTGACAACGTGGACGGCGCAGAAATCGTGCAGGGGTTGCAGGTGATCGCTAGCAGCAGTGGGCAGCTCCGTGCCAAATGTCAGGCAGGTGATGCGGTGCCGACGGGCTAGCCCCACGAGCAAATGGTACATCCGGAGCGCACCACCACTGCGCGGGGGGTAGGGTGGGTAAGGACAAAGCATTAAAATCCGCGCCATTTCACTGGCTCCTGTGTCTGATCCACCCGCCATAGCCGCTCGCCAAACGCTTGCTTCAGGTCATTCAAAGCGGTGTAGAGATGGCTCTCGTGCGTCCAGCCGACGTACCCCCCATAGAGCAGGGTTCCATCGCTGGCACTCATGTAGACGTGTTCCAAACCAGCAAGGTTGCGTCCAACCGATACCGTCGTGCCGGTATTGAAGCGTAACACCGGCAAGAGCCGGACGGGTGGGCGGTGTGCGTCAGTCATGCCCTGCACCGAATACAGCACCTCCATAATCGCCTCATCCAGATCAGGATCAGGCGGGTGGCACGGTGTACCGGTCGCATCGTAATGCTGCAATAGCTCAACGAGCCACGCATGGTAGCGCATATCGGTGTGGCTCATCCCCGGCAGCACCACTTGCGGCACGCCCGGAATGCGCGTTGCTGCCACCATTACCACGCCGTCGCTATGAACATCAGTTGCTCCCGCTAGCACCAGCATCGGGAGCTGTTTGGCAAGGGCAGTGGCAATGGGGCGGCGGCTCCGGCCCAGATCGGCAGCAATGCCTAGCCCAAGATTGAGCGGATCAATCACACGCCCCATATGGGCCCCACCGATGGGCGATGCAAGGAGCGCAAACCACGCCACCCGCGCATGCCACTGCGGATTGCGGTGGAGCACTTCAGTCCAAATCAAGCCCCCCATCGAGTGCCCGATGATCTTCAGTGGCACATCTGGATGACGATTGAGCTGTTCGGCCGCAAGCTCTTCAACCTGATCAATGAGGGGGGCAATTCGTAGCCATGTGCGGATATAGCCGAGATCAGGGGCGAATACCAGCGTCTGCTGATCGGCAAGTGCATGGGCAAGCAGCGCGAGCTTATCGGGGGTATCGGCCCAGCCGTGTTGGGCAAACAAGAGCTGCGTCGGGGTCATGCGATCAACCTCAGTCAGTCGGCTCATACCTCCGGTAGGCAATATACACCAGAAGGCAACTTGCTATGCAGATTGTACCACTGATACCCAGCAGAATCAACCAGATGAGCACGATTGAGAGATCGAAGTATTGCACTAGAAAGCTGGCCACACTGAACGGGATCAGAATGATCATCGCCACCACCCCGAATGAAACCGTATTAATCAGCGTGACAAACAGGGCTTGCAACGGGTCGCTCTCCACATTGCTCAAGGTGGCGGCGGCAGGGTAGAAAAAAACCACCGCCCCCCGCACCGCCAGCATCGTCGTGAGAATGAGCGGATACCACAAGCCCAACAGGGGCACATGCAGCCAGCGCGAGGCGTTGCTCAAGGTGGCAACCGCAAGCAGAAACAACCCGCCTGCCCCCCAATACAGGAGCAGGCGTGGCGATTGCACATACCAGAGCAACTGCCAGCGCGAGACCGGGGCAGCGAGTTCAAGATCGGTGTAGCGCAGGTGGTCGCCCGTATCATTAAAGAGCTGGGTTGCTATCGAGGTGGCGAAGAAGATTGCAGCAATCAGCCGCCCCAGATTGTACGGCTCGGTCGGATCGTAGATAATCAGGGGCACGACGATCAGCAACCCAAACGCAATCAGATTGCGGAGCGGAACCCGCGCAAACTCTTGCAATCGTCGCCATTCGTGGGCACTTGCGCCAGTGCCATACGGCAGGATGCGGGTTGGGATATGGTGTTGATCAGCGGCTGCACGATCCCACTCACCGCGCCAGATGATCTGGAACAGGCGTAGCGGGTTGAAGCGAGCGGCGCGGATCAGCTCATCGAGTTGCGAGGGGCGGCCCGCTGGAGCAAGGGCCGGCTCAAGCAATACGCCTGTGCCGCCAAGCCGCAGCTGGCGCAGCAATTGGTGGGTAATGAGCAGGTGCAACAGCAGCAGCGTGCCCATTGCCAGCACGGGTGGGGTGGTGATCTGGACGGGCACGAGCAGCAGATCGGCGGTGAGGCTGAGCGGCAGCAGCACCAGCCGCAGCACGGGGCTGCCGAGCACGCCAAACAGCCCCGTCAGGATGCGCCAATCATTGAGGATGAAGCGGGCAAGCCCCCCCACCAATACAAGCAGCACCAGTAAACCGATCAGGAGCAGGATGCCCCGCACCAGCCACAGCATCCACCAGCTCTGGCGCGGGGCTTCGCACTGCTCAAGGTCGCGGCGTAAGGCAATCAAGTGCACCATGGCCACAGCTTGGTCTATACTGCTGAACAGCACCCAGATCGCCGCCAAGCCCCACAGCCCACTCGGAAAGGGGCTGTAGCCCGCCAGCCGCATGAGCAACGCCACCCCCGCACCCCAAAACAGGAAGCTCGTGCCAGCGTTGCGGATGTAGTTGAAGCCCAGCCGTTGCACGAGTACCCGTTGGAGGCTGATCGGGGTGGCAAAGAGAATATCCACATCGGCGGGCGTGAATTTGAGCAGCGTGCTCCGGAAGGCAGCGGTGGTGGCGAAAAAGAGAAACAGCAGCGTGACGGCTCCACGCAGGCTTGCCAGTTCTTCATTGAGCAGGGCTTGCAACTCGACAAGGCTGAGGGTATCTGTATCAAGCATGTCGGTCAGTTCGGGCGGCTCAGTGCGTTCAGCGTGCCTCGCCGCGTCGCCTTGTGCAGCACGCTCATTGGTGGGACGCAGCAGGGTGCTCAGTTCGGTGGGAAACGGCGCAAAGAGGATGAAGCTGACGGCGATGAGCATAAAGCCACCATAGAGGAGCATAAAGATCAGCGTGAGCAGCTGTTCTGGGCGGCGGATCAAGCGGCGCAGGGCATTGCGGAGTTGGCAGAACTGTTTGTAGAGCAGCGCATCCAGATTGCGCCAGATGCGTGGCATGGGCACGGGTCGTGGCATATAGGCTATTTCAGGATGTAGTAGGTGGCCCGGCGTTCGCCCACCTTAAGCAGCAAGCCCCGCTCAACCAGATCGGCAAAATCACGGCGGATTGTCTCGGCACTCACATCGGGCGCAAGCTCTTGCAGATCGCGGTTGGTGATCCGGTGCTGTTGCTGCAAAAACAACAACGCGGCGATCTGGCGTTCGTTCAAGCCCTGCTGCACCCACGCACTCGTATCTATGCCCGTCTGTGGATCGGTGGTGGTGGGCTGCCCATACAGGATGACAAGGAAGCCAGCTGCCGTTTCACGGAAGACTGGCTCTGGCAATCCGGCGGCAGCCATCTGCGCGAACATGCGGTCAATCCCATAGCCCAGCCGCTCGATCAAGCCCAGATCGGCCAGCACCTGCACCAGCGTCTCGTTGCGGCTAAACCGTTCCTGCACAAGATTATCCAGCGTAACGTGACCCGGCAAACGGCCCGGTGAGTAGCACTCCAGCCGATCTGCGAACAGGGCGATGCGGATGCCTTCGCCACGGATGCTGTAGTCACGGTGGGCAACCGCATTGACTAACGCCTCACGCACAACCGGCGGCGGGAATTGGGTCCAATCCTCACGCTCCAGCCCGATCATGCGGCTGCCGCGCCGCATATGCTCAAGCAACCAACGTTCGGCGCGGCGGATGGCATCCGGCAGGGTATCCTGTATATCATCGCGCTCAAACTCATCGGCTAACTCTGGGCCGCGATACTGCACCAGCGTTAGCTCGGCGTGGGGATAGCGGCGGATCACCTCACGCCCAAACAGGAGCAAGCCTGCATTCGTTGGGCGCAGCCGTTGGGCGGGCGGGGCAGTGTCGGGCACATCTGGTATCCGGCTGACACAGCCGCGCCGATACAGCATGGCCATTGGGTCTGGGTCTGTCTCCAAGCCAAGCCGCGTCAGATAGGCGGTGATCCGGTGCGGGTCAAGCTCGTCCAATGTAGCATCGTCCGGACTAAGGCGTTCCCAACTGACTTCGCCACGTTCATTCAGCAGGCGGCGCAACTCATCTGGGGCGAGCGGCTGATTGGCGTGATTGGCACGGCGCAGATACTTGCCGTGCAAGCTGTAGACTTGGGGCAAGCCGGGCGGCACGTGCACCACCAGCACCGTGGCCATACCGTCTGATCCCACCGGAACCGTGACTGGTGTGGGCAAGGGCACTATCAGCGGCGGGGTACACGCCTGCATCGCCTCTAGCACCACCTCACGCAAGTTGGCAACATCCTGCACCCCCTCGATGCGTGGCCGATTGCGCCCACCCGCCACCCCAATCAGGAGTGTGCCGCCGTGCGCGTTAGCAAAAGCGACCAGCGTCTCGGCGATCTCATCTGGCTTGCTGCGTTCGCGCAGCCACGCTAGCTGCTCGCTCTCCGGCTGAGCCAGGAGCGCGACAACTTCGGCACTGCTGAGGCTGGGGGTGGGTGGTAAGATCGGCTCACTCATACGGGCTTGGGGCGGGCGGCGGCTCCGGCGCATCGCTGAACCTATCCGGCGCGTAGCTCGCCCGGCTGCGCGTGTGGTCAAGGTAATCTTGCAGGATCACCATCGCGGCAATCTCATCAATGCGCTGCTTACGCTTCTCCGGCTTCACGCCCATCTCGCGCAGAATCTGCTCGGCGACAGTGCTGGTCAAGCGTTCATCGAACAATGTCAGCGGCACGCTGACGTGGCTCTGAAGCTGTGCCGCAAACGCCTGCGTGATGTGGGCTTGCACCCCAACCTCGCCACTGAGCGTCAAGGGCCAGCCAATCACGATTAACTCCACGCGATACTCCTGCACCAGTGCACCGATCTGGGCAAGGGCACGGGCGGGTGGCTGGGCTTGCACAGTGGTGAGCGGCATCGCAAATTGCCCCGCTTCGTCACTCAGCGCAACCCCGATGCGCTTCTCGCCGACATCCAAGGCAAGCACCCGCCGATACTGGCGATCCGGTACGCTATGCGGTGGTGTACTTGGCTGTGGCTCCATCGTGGGTTCCCTGTTAAAGATGGATGGCGAGAACGGGCCATCGGTGCAGTGTAGCTACTGGAGCGGGTTCTGCCCCACCACAACCAGATCAATCTGGGAATCGCGGGTCGGCATCACATCTACGTTAGGCGGCAAGATGTATGCGCCGATCCAGTTACGGCGGATGTAGTCCTGCAAAATCGTTTCGGCTTCGGAGCGCGAACGCCCGCGCAATGCACCGCGAATCTCGCGGCGTTGCGCCTCCGTCAATTCTGGCGTGAGTGGCACTGGCTGGAGTATTGCTGTAACCACCAGCCGCGAGCCATCCCAACGCCAATCGGTGATTGCGGGAGCCATGCCCCATGGGATGCGCTGCTCGCGGTCAAGTTGATTGGTCAGCACCCGCTGGAGTTGATCCTGCAAGGGCTGCCCAATGGGGGTGGCTAATGCACTGAACTCGCCCGAAACCGTAACCTGAAACAGCCCGCTCTCAAAATCCGTCGGCTGGCCAATCTCTGGCTGTGATTGGATCTGGAAGCCGATGCCCTGTGAAAGCTGTTCGGGAGTGGGAACAACTGTGGTAGCGGCAAGGTCAAGACCGGCCGCTTGCGCTTGCACATTCAGGCTTTGGCGGGCCGTATTGTACAGCCCAGTCAAGCCTGCCGAGAGCGTAGCCTGCACATCCTGCTCTTTGACGATTCGCACGGGTTGCTCATTGCCGCCGCCAAGCGGTCCATGGGTGAGATCAAGGACACCGCCGCTATTCACCGCAATCGGAGCTTGGCCGGGCGGGATAATCTGGAAGATGGTATTCCCCTCAACATTGCCTGCACTGCCCGGATTGCGGGCCATCACACCGACAGTCACTTCACCGAGTGTGGTAATGATCTGCGCCCCGCGTCGCTCGGTGGTTGCGGCGGGCACAGTGAAACCGCTCTCATTGACAAAGCGCACCTCGTTGCCTTGCGGGTTGCGGGCATTAAACTCAGTGCCTGCCGGAAAGCTAATCGCCTGTGAGTTCTGGCTGAAGATCGTCACATTGCCCTGTGCCGCAGCTCCCGGCACAAAGGTCTGATCCGTGACTTGCCCAGAGGTAGTGAAGCTGGTCTTCTCTTGGATCGGTACAGCAAAAACTGCCGTGCCGGTATCCTCTGCGCCGGGTTGGGTGATGAAGACCGGCACTTCACCCAGATCAACCGACTCGGTGGGTGGTGTGGGGAGCGTGACTTGAATACTCACCCGCCCGCCAAACATGCGCCCGCCAAACAGCGAGAAGAGGAGAAACAAGCCTGCCGCCAGCAACAGCGCAATCAGTAAGCCCATCAAGATTGGGTTGCGTTCACGCTGCGCTTCTGGCTCAGCGAGCGTACCCGTAGGCCGCTTGCCGAGCTTGCCACTCCGCTCCTGCTCGGCATACAGCTGATCCAACGAGGGCAACTCCTCGCGGCGACGTGGCTTGCGCGGGGGTGGTTCGGCACTGCGTTTCCCAGTGTTGCGGGCGCGTTGCAGCTCGTCCGGCGATAGCTCAATATCTTCGGCGCGGATGCGGCGTGGGGGCAGTGGGGCGGCAGCGCGGCTTACAGGGGCATCGGCAAAAGCATCATTGAGATCATCCAGCTGCGCGGCAAGTGCAGTATCGCCACGCTCAGCGCTAGCTCCTGCCCTACCCACCGCACTCCTGTCATGCAGGCTATCGAAATCATCCAATGCCGCCAGCAAGTCCATGTTATCGGCAGACATAGCGGCTGTATCCGGCTGCGGTGTCGGCCCAACATCAGCACGAGCAGCGGTGTAGGGCGGCAACGTTGGGCTAGGAGTTGGTGGGTCGGGCGCGACGGGTTGCTTGATGGCTGTGATTAACCACGCGGGCAGCTCGTCCGCGCTGCTGCCCGACGGATGCACAGGCGGCGCACTTAGGCTGGTCGGCGCGGTGATGCGGCTTCCTTGCACCCCCATCACGCTGACCTGTGCCTGCTGTGCAGCCGCAATGGTAGCGGCATCGGAGGAGATCGCCACTAGCTCGCTACCTGCGGTCATCGCCGCCGAGCGCAAGCTCTGCCACGCGCTTGCACTGTGCAGCAGCGTTATCCCATCGGGAACCATCAGGTCTACCGTACCAGCGGTTGTCATTGCAATCCGGCTAGCAAGTGCGTCTAGCTCCTCGCCGGGCATCACCATCAGAAGAGTGGTTTCACTTGTTGTCATAGCTGTTTCTCTGCTCCCTTGCATATCTCTTGGCTCCGCGTCCATTGCGTTACTGCGTTACCGACGCTGTGCCGCAAGCAGGGTCGGAACTTGGGCCAGTGCCGCTTCCAATTGGCTCGCATCGCGCCCGCCCGCTTGGGCCATGTCGGGGCGACCACCACCACCACCACCGACGATCTGGGCCAGTTCGCGCACGAGATTGCCCGCGTGATAGCCCTGCTGGACGAGATCGGGGGTAATCATGGTGAGCAGCTGTGGCTTGCCATCAATCACACTGCCCAACACAATTACAGTACTGCCGAGCTTGTCGCGCAGCCAATCACCCATCTCGCGCATACGGGCAACATCGGGCGCAGCCACCTGCGTCACGAGCAATGTGATCCCGTCATATGGCTGGGCGTGGGCTAACACTGCTTCCAATTCGCCACGCATCAGCTTGCTTTGCAGCACATCGAGTTCGTGTTGGCGTTGTTTCAGCTCAGCGAGCAGCGCATCAAGTCGTTCTGGGGCTTGGGCCGCCGGAATGCCGAGCTTGCTTGCCACTGTCTGAAGGGTGTCAAGTTGACGTGTGAGCCATGTTGTCGCCTCGTGTCCAGTTAGCATCTCGATGCGGCGAATGCCACTGCCCACGCTGCCTTCGCTGATGATCTGGGCCAAGCCGATCTCACCGGTGCGGGCCACGTGCGTGCCGCCGCACAGCTCGCGTGAGTCACGGGTGGCAATGGCGACAATTTCGTCTGCGGTATAGCCCCCATCGGCTGGCACACGGGCGGCATGCACTACCCGCACACGGTCTCCGTACTTCTCACCAAAGAGAGCAATCGCACCGCTGGCAAGTGCAGTTTGGTAGTCGGTCACCGCCCACGTAACTGGCGCGTCACTCTGTATCCACATGTTGATGCGCTGCTCAATCTCGCGCAGCTGTTCCGGCGCAATGGCGCGGTTATGGGTGAAGTCAAAACGCAGCCGGTCAGGGGCTACTAGCGATCCGGCTTGGGCGGCGTGTTCACCGATCACGTCGCGCAGGGCCCGATGCAGCAGGTGCGTCGCCGTATGGTTGCGTTGAATGGCGCGGCGGCGAGCCGTGTCAATCTGAGCAGTGACTGCTTCGCCGCGTGCCAGTGTGCCTGCCTCAATCACGCCGTAATGCACAATGATGCCCGGCACAGGGCGCAAGGTGTCTTCCACCCGCATGCGCCCGTTCGCCCCAATCAGGTAGCCCGTATCGCCCACCTGTCCACCCGCCTCAGCGTAGAATGGGGTGCGGTCAAGCGCAACTTGCACGGCATGCCCGGCCTCAGCGCGGCTCACGTTATCGCCGTAGGCCATTATCGCTAGCACGGTAGCTGTTTCGCTGAAACTGGTATAGCCGGTAAAGCTGGTTTCAGGCAACTCCTGATCGCCCCACAGTTCAGCATCGGCAGTACGCTTGAACTGGGCTGCCGCCCGCGAACGGGCCCGCTGCTCGGCAAGCGCGGCATCAAAGCCGACTACATCTACCTGCAATCCATAGTCAGCGGCAATCTTCTGGGTCAAGTCAAGCGGAAAGCCGTCAGTATCTTTCAAGCGGAAGGCTTCAGCACCCGGGATCGTCGTTTGGGCTTCAGCTTTGAGTCGCTCCACCAATGCATTCAGGCGGGCCAAACCACCGGAGAGCGTGCGGAGAAACTGCTGCTCTTCAGTATCGGTCGTCTCTAGAATGAAGGTGCGCCGCTCGCTAAGTTGGGGGTAGGCCGCGCTCATATCGTCTAACACCTGTGCGACCACTTCGGCAAAGAAGGGCTGCGTAAACCCGATGCTGCGCCCCTGATACACCGCCCGCCGCAGGATGCGCCGCAATACGTAGGAACGCCCATTGTTGCCGGGCAAGACCCCATCTGCAATCAGGAAGGCAGTAGCGCGGGCGTGATCAGCAACAGCCCGATACTGCGCGAAGTGGGCTTCGTAGTGGCGATGATCAGTACCGAGTAGCTCCATCGTGCGCTCGATGATCGGCGTGAAGGCATCCGTCTCATACGTTGAGTTGACCCCTTGCAACACCATCGCCATGCGCTCCAAGCCCATTCCGGTATCTACTGAAGGGCGGGGTAGGGGCTGCATCGTGCTGCGCTCAAACTGCATAAACACAAGGTTCCAGATTTCGACATAATCGGGATCGTCGCTATTGACCCCACGCGGGTGCATCTTGGCGAGGTCATCACCAATGTACACGGTAATCTCGGAGCAAGGCCCACACGGGCCGGTATCAGCCATCACCCAGAAGTTATCCTTGGCACCGAAGCGCAAAATGCGCTCTGGGCTTGCGCCTGCTTCGCGCCAATACTGAATCGCTTCTTCATCAGCGGGCACGCGCTCATCACCCTCAAAGACGGTGAACCATAGCCGCTCAACAGGCAAATTGAATTGGTTGAGCAGGAGATCCCACGCCATGCGGATCGCCTCCCGCTTGAAGTAATCGCCAAACGAGAAGTTGCCCAGCATCTCAAAGAAGGTGTGGTGGCGCGGCGAAGGCCCGACCTCTTCGAGATCGTTGTGCTTGCCGGAGACCCGCAGGCTCTTTTGGGCGGTGGTGGCCCGGCGGTAGGGGCGTTGCTCTAGCCCCAGAAAAACATCCTTGAACTGCACCATGCCCGAATTGGTAAACAGCAAGGTCGGATCGCCAGAGACAACCAGCGACGAGCTTGGTACAATCTCGTGCCCATGCTGGCGGAAGAACTCCAAGAAGGTACGCCGAATATCGGTGGTTTTCATCCCTGCCATTGTGTCATTTCCTTATTTATGCGCCATTTCGCGCAGCTCCTCCAGATTAGTCAAGTGGATGGTATCCTCATCCACGCGGATCAAGCCCGCCTCGCGGAACTCGCCAATCGTTTTCGTGACGGTTTCACGGTAGGCTCCGATCATCTCCGCGAGCTGCTGATGCGTATAGCGCACCACCGATGGTACACTGCTCGCGGCGGTGGCAGCTCCATCAGCTAGCCCCGCCAAGCCAACGAGCACACTCGCAAGACGTTGCGGTACACTCTTGAAGGCAATGTCGGCCAGTTTGGTTTCTAGCTCACGCAGGCGTTGCCCCATCAGATCGAGGAAGCTCTGCGCGACGTGGGGGTTGCTCTGCAAGAGCGCATACAGCACATCGCGGCGCAGCAGGGCCAGCGTGCAGTCAGTCATGGCTTCGGCGTAGCTATCGTGGATATGCTGGCCAATCAGCATCATCTCACCAAACAGGGTGCCCGGCTCCAGCACCGCGAGCGTCAGTGTGCGCCCCTCCGGCGAGAGCTTATACAGGCGCACCCGCCCGCGCTGCAACAGATATAGGTGATCGCCGGCTTGGTAGGGCGAGTGGAACTGCTGCCCAGCTGGGTAGGTATGAAAGGTGAGTTGGCGATACAGGCGTTCGCGCTGCTCCCGATCCAAATGTTCAAACAACACATTACTATCAATTGCATCAAGTGGTTGTGGTTCGCTGGTCATAGCTTCACCCTTTATTGTTTTCACGGCAGGCTTGCCGCAATAATGCGCGTACCGCCTGCGCCAAGTCCCGCCAAATTCGTGATTCGGACAGTCGTGCAGCCAGCCGCTAACGCCTGAAGCGCAGCTTGAACTTTAGGAATCATGCCCCCATAGATATTCCCCTGTGCAATCTGTTGCCCAATCTCGTGTGCGGTCATTGTGGGCACAACCTGATCGGCAATTAAGACTCCGGCCAGATTGCTTATGTAGACCAATTCGGTGGGGGTGGTCGCGGCAAATGCGGCGGCAATGGCCTGTGCGACAAAATCAGCGTTGACATTATAGGGCAACCGATCCGCCACGCCGAGCGCAACCGGCGCAATGATCGGGAGCCAACCGTGAGCAAGCATCAGCTGCAAGGCCTCCGTGTTAACACTGACAATTTCGCCCACCTGCTGCAACTCTAGCCCAGCTGGGCGGTAGGGCACACAGCCTAAGATGCCCAAATCCACTCCGCTCAGGCTTAGCGCGGCGATACCTGCCCCGATGCACTGGCGCACAAGGCGTTTGCCGATGCTGCCCGACACAACCATCTCCATTACATGCATGCTCGCGGGCGGCGTAATCCGCAAGCCATTGACAAACTCGGTGGGCAGATTGTACTGTTCAAGCGCAGCACTGATCTCTTTGCCCCCGCCATGCACCAGAATAAGTGGCTGCGTCAGGGTAGCGATCTGGGCTACCAGCCGCTCCACAAAGTCTGGATTATCCAGTTCATACCCACTGACCTTAAGGATCAGCAGGGGTGCAGATTGGGTTGCTATGGGTGACATGGACGATCCCGTCAATACTTTTGATCCCTTTCACTATAGTACAGAATGTTGTATGCAACCGTCAAGTTATGCTTATCGAACGCTGCATCACATTCGAATGAGCCAATCAAGGTATCACGCCTGAAGGCTAGTGCGTTCTTCTTTGATGAGATTATCATAACTTGTACGTCAAGGGCAGCTATGATATGTGCTTTGTCTTCATCCGAGACGTGGTCAAGTTGAGCGTGGACATGCTCCCCAAGGGCAAGCATCGCTTGCTCATCCTCATCGGTGACATCGTGCCATCAGCGTGCTTCAACCGGTCTAGTTCGGTGTCAATGCTCGCTAGGGCAAACTGGGTACGTTCCTTGCTCTCTCGCAAGTCTTCGATGCTGATGGCATCTGCTTGATACGCGGCTACCATCTTCTTATGCCGTGCTGTAATATTCGCACGTTCCCGTAGCAACGTCTCAATTTGATAGACCCGCTCTTGCACTGCGTGCCTGCTTGTTCTTGCTTCAGCCGTTCAAGCCCAACGTGAACGGCTTCAGGAGTCAACATCCGCACCCAGCCCTTGCCACATGGCATCATCCAAGATGGGAGCCTTCATACGAAGCGGGCGGAAGCCGCGTGTTTCACCATCCTTGCAGCATCGGTACGCATACTTGCCCGTCTTCTGTAGCCTCCCCCCCAGAGTGTTGAACGTTCAGTACGGACACGTTCTGAGAGAAGATAAAACCGTTTCGCACGCACACCCTTGTTGGTGGACAACTTGCGGTGCGCCTCGCTGAAGGCAGCTGATGAAACCAACGCCTTAACACTATCTTCAACGATAACACTGTTTCCGGATTTGCGCCAATGATGGTACACGCTAGTGTAGACAGGGTTGCGAACGATAATGGCAACCGTTGATTGATACCAACGTAAGTTCCCCATCGGCACTGAAACGCCTACTGTATTCAGGGGATGATGACATCTGGTGGGAGTTTCATTCCCCCCCACCCCCCTTCGTGCCCTTCGTGTTCTTCGTGCCCTTCGTGTTCTTCGTGGTATGTGTTCCTGCCCTGTCACCTCGCCCCCTGCCACCTGACACCTAGCACCCGATACCTGTCACCTCGCCCCCTGACACCCGACACCTACCACCTAGCCCAGTTCGATGGTGGCAATCTCCGCGACGATGGCGACCGTCGCAAGGCTCACCGTAATCACCCGCCCAATCAGGTTCAGGATGTACTCAGGGTCATCGTAGCGGTTGGGGTCATTCGTGATCCCGCTGCGGGCATCGGTCTTCACGCGGTATTGATCAACCACCCACTCCAGCGCACTGCGCCCGCCCAACCGATACTCGTAGCACTGCGGCGGAATGCCGTGCAGCGTCAGGCTGGCATTGTAGGCGAGGCTCTGCTTGTCCTTGCTCAGGCGCAGCTGCTGCACCTCCGGCGTAAAGGGCACGCCTGCGTGATACTCGCGCTTCAGCGCGTAGGGTTCTGCCTGCTCATACGTCAGGTGCAGCTCGCGCAGCCGCCGCCCCGCATCCGCCAGCCGCGCCAACGTGGCCGCATCGCCCAGCAACGGGATGTGCGGCAGGTCGCGCTTGAGGTTGGCCGCGTAGCGCGTGCGATAGGTGGGGTGGTGCAGCAGCGCATACACATAGTCGAAAATCTCCCACCGGCTCACCGCCCGCCCGTAGTGCGCCGTAAACTGGGCCACCGCCCACGCCGTGATGTTCTCGCGCCGCCCGCTCCCGTCCTCCTCATACACGTAGTACGGGAAGCACTGGAATGCGTCAGCAGAAGCAAGCAGATGCAGGTCAGGGATAAGGTTCGTAACAAGCGTGCTGTACGGTGTGCGATAGCCAACATCACTCACACAGATCACCACGTTCTCGGCTTCGCTGGCGGGGGTGGGGAAGATGCGCGGGAATTGGTACACGCTGTTGTTCAATAGTCGGTCAAAGAAAAGATACTGCTTTGTAAATGGGCGATAGAGAGCGTGGCGGACTTTACGCTCTGCAAAGTCAGCATAGATACCCCGCTCAAGAGCTTGTTTCAGATCACCACTCCACTTAATCTGCTTGTCATCATACAGCACAAAATCATCCACCCGTGCGGTTTGGTCGGCTCGCCGTTTCCAACGGTCTACCTCGCTGTTGTAGGTTTCGATCAGCCGCTGAATATTGCGACGTAGCACGACGGGCTGATAGTTGTATGCCCACGTATCCCGATTTGTGTTTACACCCAAACTATACAGCCCGAAGATCGCTTGTGCCTCGGCA
>CALCJV010000098.1 GCA_937967405.1 uncultured Chloroflexales bacterium
GCCCGCCACTTCCTCGAAGGCGGCGATCTCAGTAAAGGCATAGAGCGACTCCTTGCCGATCTCGGCGAAGTGACCCAAGTCAGCCGGGTCTACATCTTTGCCAATGACTATCACCCTGACGGCAGGCTCACCATGAGCCAACGCTACGAATGGGTTGCAGGTGACATCAGTGTGCATCTGGATAATCCTGCGCTTCAAAATGTTGATTATGTCGCCGCGGGCTACGCCCGCTGGCGCGATCTGCTCGCTGCGGGGCAGCCCGTTTATGGCTTGGTGCGCGAATTTCCGGCCAACGAGCAGCCGCTGCTGCTGGAGCAAGACATCCGCTCGCTGATTGTTGTGCCGATCATCGTGCAGGGGCAATGGTGGGGCTTTATGGGATTTGATGAGTGTGTGCGTGAACGGCATTGGCTACCCGCCGATGTGCATGTGCTTCAGGCAACGGCTGATCTGATTGGGGCGGCCATTGCCCGCGATCACGTACAACAGCAGCTCGATGAGCAGCAGACCCTGTTCCAGCAGGTGCTGGATAATGCCCGCGCCCCAATTCAGATTCGGGATCGGGAGGGTCGCTTTTTGCTGGTGAACAATGCCTACCGAGCGTTGTTTCCGCATATCCCCGACCTGATTGGCAAAACTATCGAGGAAGTTTTCGAGCCAGCCAGTGCTGCAATTGTACGCCGCAATGTGCAGGATGTGCTTGAGCAGGGGATCGCCATCGAACGTGAGGAACTACTCGAACTGCCTGAAATTGGGACGACCTATTTCCACGCAATCAAGTTTCCGATTCGCAACCGTGCGGGCAACATCATTGGCACGGGTGGCATCTCAACGAACATCACTTCGTACAAGCTGATCGAGGCCCAGATTCGTGAGTCGCGCCAGATGCTGGAACTGGTGATTGACACTATCCCGCAATCACTATTTTGGCGCGACAAAAACGGGGTTTATCAAGGCTGCAATCGTGCCTACGCTGAGCGAGCGGGCTTGGCTAGCCCAGAACTCATCATTGGCTTACGCGATACCGATTTACCGTGGGCGCACCATGCCGAACGCTACCGCCGCGACGATCTCGCCGTGATACAAGCCAACCAAGCCAAACTACGAGTGCTCGAACAGTTTACGGAACTAGATGGTCGCACGTATTGGTATGAGATAAGCAAAGTCCCATTAAGCAATGAATCAGGCGCAGTCGTTGGGGTATTGGGGATTGTGGATGATATTACTGAGCGCAAGCAGGCAGAGCTGGCCCGCGAAGAGCTGCAAGCGCAGCTGATCCTTGCCCAACAGCAGGCAATCCGTGAATTGTCTACGCCGCTGATCCCGATTAGCGAAGGCGTTGTGGTGTTGCCGTTGGTGGGCAACGTGGATGATGCCCGTGCCACACAGGTGTTGGAAACGCTGCTAAACGGGGTGGAACGCTACCACGCCCGCATTGTGCTACTCGATATAACAGGAGTCGAGGTGGTAGATACGAAGGTGGCGAATGCCTTCATTCAGGCCGCCCAAGCGGTGCGCTTGCTCGGCGCACGGGTCATCCTGACGGGCATTCAGCCGCCCATCGCCCAGACGTTGGTGCATCTGGGCGTGGATCTGCGCCAGATCGAAACCCGTAGCACCTTGCAGGATGGGATTGCAGCCGTGCTGCGCCGGAGCCGCTAACGCAGCGTGCCGCGAATCTCGCGGGTGGTGTTAATGTACCAGCGTGATACATTGCGGTAGCGATCTTCGCGCCCAACGAACATCAGGCGTTGCTCTGGGCTACGGGGTGTAAACCCTACCCCTCTGATCGCACTGCTCCGCACAAAGATCATGTTCGGCTGATAGAGCGTAATCGCTGGAGCCAGCTCGATCCAGCGTTGCTGAAAGGTGGCATAGGCGGCGCGGCGTTCGCTCAAATTGGAGCTTGCCCGCCCCGTCACCAGTGCGGTGTCAAGCTGGTCATCCTGCAAACCAGCGTAGTTCAAGCCCGTTTCCGCTTGCGAGGAGTGCCACAGCTCGAAACAATCTGGATCAGCCCCCAAACGCACCCAGCCATGCAACGCAAGCATAAAGTCGTGGGTGCGTAACCGTTCTAGCAGCTCGGTTGGCTCCAGTTCGACTAGCTCGACTTGTATCCCCAATGCGCCCCATTGCTGAGCAAGCTCGCGGGCGGCTGCACTGCGGCCCGGCTCGGTATCGGTGGCAAGGGTTAGGCGCAACGGTTCGCTGCCTTTGCGGCGCACCCCATCATCGCTGACCCGCCACCCCTGATCATCGAGCATTGCCGCCGCCTGCTCCGGTACAAACGGATACCACAACGCATCTGCCGTATAGGCCCACCACTGAGGCAGGATTGGCGTATCGAGGCGACTAACTTGGCCCCCGTAGACTTGCTGGAGCAGGGCATCTTTGTCAAGCCCATAGGCCAGTGCTTGGCGGAACGCGGTGCTATTGAACGGTGCGCGGCGCAGATTGAAGCTCAGCACAACATATTCATCGAGCGGCAGCACGGTGCGCTCAACAGTGGTTGGCAGGGCAATTTGGGCAAGGCGCGGGGCCGCTGCCGAGCTGACCGCGACAGCTTGCACCTCATCGTTGACCAATTCGGAGAAGGCCGCATTGGGCGAGGCGATTACCCGAAACGCCAGCGTATCGACGAAAGGTCGTCCGTTGTAATAGTCGAGGTTCGCTTCCAGTTCAAGCTGCTCATCCGTCCACGTCCGCAGGCGATAGGCTCCTGTGCCAATCGGAGTGCGGGCAAAATCGCTCGTTGCCCATGCACTGAAGGGCAAGTCACGCAGCAGATGTTCGGGCATGATCGGCAGGCGCAACGCATCAAGGAAGGGCGCGTAGGCTCCTTCTAGCGTAAAGCGGATCGTATAGTCGTCAATCTTATCAATGAGGACATTGCTCCACAACCCCCGCAACGCTGGATCGCCCGTGAAGGCCGGGTCTTGGATCACCCGAATTGTGAAGATCACATCCTTCGCAGTGAAGGGCGTGCCATCGTGCCACCGCACATCGCGGCGCAAGTAGAGCAAGTAGACTTCGCCGTTCTGCTCGATCTCCCAACTGGCGGCCAGCGCAGGTTCAGGCAAGTTCTCACGATTCAGGCGGGTTAGCCCATCAAACAGGATCGCGCCAATACTGCGCCCCTGTGGATCGGTAATCGGATCATTAAGCAAGGGCACAATCGCCTCCGGCATGCGCGGGATTGCTTCGAGGTAGACTCCACCGCTGCGTGGCTGCGACACGACCGGCGCAGACAAGGCAAGCTCACCAAGCAACACCGCGACCACCAGCATGGTTAGGGCGGCGATCAGAATCTGCCAGCGAATCCGGCGGATCATTGCGGGTGAGCAGCCTAGAAGATCGGCAGGCTGGCAAGCAGGGCCAGCAGCAGGAACAGCACGCTAATTACAATTGTGGTTTGGTGCATGGTTTTTTCCAGCCCGCGCCGCGTTGTGTAGAGCGAGCTTGAGTCATTGCTAGACATGCCCGGCGTGCGGGCTTGCACCACCACCAGCACAATCAACAGAATGCTCAAAACAATCATTGCCAGAAACAGAGCCATTTCCATCGCGTGGCATTCTCCTCAAGTATATCGTATTTGTTCATCCCGCGTAGATTATAGCATACGCGGCAGGCGTGTGGGTTCGGGCATTCATCGGCGCATGGGCGTATAAGCTCATGGAAGCCGCACTGTTTTCTCGCCGTAGCTCCGTGCTGAGGCGCACCGTGCGGCTGCTGCTGCATGCCCTAACCGGCGACAACCGCACCGTTCGCTGCGCTCGTCCCTCGCCCCAATTGACACCCCGCGCCGCTCAGTGGTATCATTCGGCATTGGATGCTGGCGTAAACAACACAAGGAGCCGAGCCGCAGCGTGCGTGATCTTGAACAGCCAACCACCCCCGCCGCTGTGCCTGAGCAGTGGCCCATGATCTCCACACTGCGTCGCACCTTGCTGGGGCTATTCGGTGGGCTGTTGCTTGCGGTGGCATTGCCCGGCCCACGCCCGATTTTGCTGTGGGGCCTCGCCAGCCTGCCCACCGCGTTGCTGCCCACCGTGCTGATTGGCGCACTCTACACCTTGCCCGGCATTGCCCTGTTGCGCCTGCTCAGTCCACTCCCCACGTGGCCCGTTGGCCCGCGCCTTGCCCTCGCCAGCACGATCAGTGTTGCCCTGCCCCCGTTGCTGCTCCTGCTCACGGCTCCGCTGGGCGGGCTGTGGCAACCACTCACGCTCTGGCTGTATCTGCTTCTCAGCGCGGTAGTCGGGTTTGCGCCCACGCGCAACCCATCGCCACCGCGCCCCGTATGGCAGCGTATGCGCCTCACTACTAGCGACACTGTGCTGCTCATCGTGGTGGCAGCAGCGTTGCTGGTACGCCTGTATGTCGTGCGCGAACTACCCACCGGTCTCTTCGGCGATTCCTACCACCACACGATGATCGCCCAACTGTTGGTGGACCATGGCGGCCTCTATCAAAGCTGGTTGCCCTATGCGCCGCTCACCACAATGACCTACCACTTCGGCTTGCACGCCAATGTCGCCTTCGTGCATTGGCTTACAGGCATGCCCGTCACGACTGGGCTGCTCATCACGGGGCAAGTGCTGAATGCGCTGGTCGTCTTTGGTTTAGCGGCACTCGTTGCCGCGCTGGCTCAGTTTGCACCGCGCTGGCCAGCTGCGGTGTGGGTAGGGGTAGGGGCAGTGCTCCTTGCCGGCTTCGTCACCACCATCCCCATGCATTTTGTGGTGTGGGGCCGCTATACCCAACTCGCAGGGCAGATCGTGTTACTGGCTACAGTCTGTGTATGGCTGGTACTCGCCCACCACACCCAGCAACAGGTGCAACAAGCTTCAGCCGAGCAAACCATCGGGCGAGACTGGCTCCGGCTGGTGCTAGCGGGGTGGCGCATCATGCTCTTGGCAGCGATCCTCAGTGCCGCAATGGTGCTCACCCACTACCGCGTCACCGTCTTTACCGCCGCACTGATTGTCAGTAGCCTTGTCGCAGTGGTGCTTGTGGCCCGTTCGGTGCAGTTGGGGCTGGTGCTTGCCGCCCAAGCGATGCTCGTGGGCGGTGGTGCGCTGCTGCTGGTAGCAGCGTGGCTGTACAACATCTTGCAGAAGGGCTACCTACTTCGCAATACACAGGCTTTTGTGGTTGGGCAGTTCGACACCGCCCGACTCGAACAGACGGCTTCGATCCCACCGATAGACCCACTCTATCTGCCGCGCCTGCTGCTCGCCCTAGCGGTGCTAGGGCTGCTGCTCGCCCTGTGGCAACGAGTGTGGCAAGGCGTGCTCCTCGCCGTGTGGGCCGTGTTGATTGTGCTGAGCATGGTTCCGCGTGCGGTGGGGCTACCCGGCACAGGCGCAATAGATGCGCTAACAGCCTTTGGCACACTGTTCATTGCGCTCGTGCCGCTGGCCGCCTATGCACTGGTGCAGACCTATCTCGGTATTGCACAGGCAGCTGCGCGGCGATGGCCCACCGCGCCCGTGCAGCACATCAGTACTGGCATCGCCGCCGCCGCGCTCGGTGTAGTGCTGCTCGGCGGGCTACCGCATCAAGCCCAGATCATCCCGCGGGGCATTGCCACCTACGGCAACGCCCAGCTCGTGACCCCTGCGGATATGCAGGCAATGGCATGGATTGCAGCCAACACTGCCCCAGAGAGCCGCTTTCTGGTAAACAGCTTTCCGGCCTATGGCGGCACGATGCTGGCTGGCTCAGATGCGGGCTGGTGGCTGCCGTTGCTGGCCCACCGCGCTAGCACACTGCCGCCGATCACGTATGGCAGTGAGGCTGCAACTCCCCCCGATTTTTTGCAGCAGGTGAATGCGTTCGCGGTTGCCTTGCGGGGCAAGCCCTTGACCGATACCACCCCCACAATCATTGATGCCACCACCCCAGAAGCATTGGCGACACTGCGGGCCGCAGGCGTAAGCCATGTGTACATTGGGGCGGCATCCGTACCAGTTGCCACAGCCATTGATCAGCTCGACATCAGCCGCTTGCAAGCTAGCCCAGCCTACGAAATCGTGTATGATCAAGAGGGTGTCCTGATCTTCCGGCTCAACTCGGAACCGTAAGGTGTGGCTAAAGGAGCCAGCAAGCCTGTGAAAATTGTGGTGGTTGGTCCAACCTATCCATTTCGGGGCGGCATTGCCCACTATACCACACTGCTCGTGCGTGCGCTGCGCGAGGCAGGGCACGATACGCGCTTCTACTCGTTTGTGCGCCAGTATCCGCGCTGGCTGTTTCCGGGCAAAACCGACCGCGATCCGAGCAGGGCCGCCCTGCGCGTGGCGTGTGAGTACATCCTTGATCCGATCAACCCGCTCACGTGGTGGCGGCTGTACCGCAAAATCCGCGCCGATCAGCCTGATCTGCTGCTGTTGCAGTGGTGGGTTCCCTACTACACCCCGTTCCTCACCGCGATGTCATATGCAATCAAACGCCACACCCCGATCCCGCTGCTGTATATCTGCCATAATGTCATCCCGCACGATGGCGGCGGGATGCTGGATCGGCGGTTCGCGCATTCGGTGCTGCATCGCGGCGATGCGTTTATTGTGCATAGCGATCAAGATCGCCAGCATCTGGAGACCCTCCTGCCCGGCGCAACGATTGCCAAGATGCGCCTGCCCACCTACGCCGATGTGGCCCAGTCCAGCACCCCTGATCCAACCCACGCCCGCGCCGCACTCGGCCTTGCGAGCGATTGTCCGGTGCTGTTGTTCTTTGGCTTTGTACGCCCCTACAAAGGGCTAGAGTATCTGCTCCAAGCCATGCCGCTGATCTTGCAGCAACGGCGCGTGCAGCTACTCGTGGTGGGTGAATTCTGGGTGGATGTGAGCTTCTACGAGAACTATCTGCGCGAGGTCGGGATTGACCATGCCGTCACGCTGATTAATCGCTACGTGCCCAACGAGGACTTGCCGCGCTACTTCGATGCCGCCGATGTGGTGGTACTGCCGTATGTCTCCGCCACCCAAAGTGCGGTGGTGCAGCTTGCGTTTGGCTTTGGCAAGCCCGTGATTACGACACGGGTAGGCGGCTTGCACGAAGTGGTGCAGGATGGCGTAAACGGCTTGATCGTGCCGCCACAGGATGCGCCCGCTCTCGCACAGGCGGTGCTCCGTTTCTTCGAGCAACAACTCGGCTCAGCGATGGCCGCACAGGCTCGCCAAACGGCTACCGCCCGCGACTTCTCGTGGCAAGATTTGGTGCGCTGCATTGAGCAGCTGGAAGCCGATTTGAAGCAGCGCAAGGAGTAAGCCCGATGCACTTTGCAAGCTACTATCGCTGGCTCGTCTACCGCCACCTGTTTCAGCTCTTGCCCGCCGCGTTGCGCGGCTGTGCTTTGCGGCCGATCTACGCCAACGTCACCCTTCACCCTACGGACACCTCTATGTGGAAGCGACCCGCCACGCCTAAGCCAATCCCCGCACCGCGCCTTGTGCTGCTGCTCACGGGGGGCATTGAACGTCCCCTTGGGCGACGCTACTTTGCGCTCGCCCGCGAGTTGGTGCGGTGCGGCTATCGGGTACGAATCCTCGCACTGCACCCCGATCTTGCGACGTGCCCGCGTCGCCGCTTCGTGCAGGATGGGGTTGAGGTATGGTACGTGGGACAGATGCACGCCCGCAAAACCGGCACACACCCCACGCGCTTTGGTAGCCTTGCGTTGCTGCGGGTGGTCACAGGGGCAACGTGGGGGATGCTGTGGGGTATCCTTGCCTCGCCCGCCGAGCTGTACCATTTGGGCAAGCCGCAACCGATCAATGGGCTGGCGGCAATGCTAGGCGTACTCCTGCTGCGCCGCCAACGCTTCTACGTAGATTGCGACGACGACGAAACCGCCACCAATCGCTTCACGGCAGGCTGGCAGCGAGCCGTGTTTGCCTTCTGGCAGAGCATCTTGCCGCGCCTCGCATGTGGCATCACCGTGAACACGCGCTACCTTGAGCAGCATTGGCGGCAACGCACCCGCGTCCCAATTTGTTATGTGCCCAACGGGGTTGACCCCGCGACCTTTCAGGTCCCGTCCGAAGCTGTGCAGCAAGGCCTGCGCCACGCTTTGCAGCTTGATGGCTGCCGCGTGATTGCCTACGTGGGCACACTGGCTCTACACAACCATCCGGTAGACCTGTTGCTGCACGCTTTTCAGCAGGTGCTGGCCGAGCAACCAACGGCGCGGCTGCTGCTGATCGGGGGCGGCGAAGATTTGCCGCTATTGCAGGCACAAGTGCACGCGCTAGGCGTGCAGAGACAGGTGCTGTTTACGGGGCATCTGCCCCATGCTGCCATTCCGGCCTATCTCAGCCTCGCCGAGCTGAGCGTTGATCCAGTGCATGATGATCCCGTTGCCCGTGCCCGTTCGCCGCTCAAGATCGCCGAAAGCATGGTGCTGGGTGTGCCAGTGATTACGGGCAATGTCGGGGATCGGGCCGCAATGCTGGATTATGGACGGGCGGGCGTACTCGTTGCACCTAGCGATGCAAGCGCACTGGCAGCGGCGATCTGTACTCTGCTGGGCAACCCTGCCCGACACCACGCCCTATGCCGCGCCGCCCGCGAGCATGCCCTGCGCTCGAGCACGTGGGCCCAACTTGCGGCACAGTGGGCGACGCTCTACCCGATCCAGCCCAACCAATCCAACCAGACCCTACACACTGATCCGTTTATTTACCCTACTGCTCGCTCAACGGAGCCTGTCCCATGATAAGCCATCTTAACCAACTCAACCACCACACCCACGATAACCACCTACCCCGCTTCTGGCGGCTGATCATCCCCCCCCTCCTCGTCGGCGCGATCTTGCGCCTGCTCTGGCTGCTCATCTGGCCACGCCCGCTAATCTACGACGAAGTGGACTATCACAACCTCGCGCTGCGCCTGCTCAGTGGTGAAGGCTACGGCGTACAAATCTACCCGCCCGGCTGGCCGCTGATCCTCAGCTACCTCTACCGCATCACCGTGCCCGATAGCATGATCGGGCTGGGATTCAATGTGCTGATTTCGCTGGTAACACTGGTGCTGATCGCCGCCATTGCACTACGCCTCGCCGATCACACCACCGCAGCCATCAGTGCATGGATTGTCGCCCTGCTACCATCCTACCTTGTCGCCAATACGCTCCTGATGTACGAAGTGTGGGTCCAGTTCTTGCTGGTGCTGGCGGTGTGGCTCACCCTGCACCGCGCCGCCACGATGCGGGATATGGTCGCGCTAGCGGGGATTACGGCACTGCTGGCACTGGTGCGCCCCTTCTGGCTGGTGCTGCCGCTCGTGCTGTGGCTTGCCGTGCCGCCACCCCAGCAACCGCGCCACAGCCTACAGCTCATGCTGCTCGCCCAGACTATGGCGGTGCTGCTGGTGTTGCCCTACATCGTTGTCCTCAGTCGTACCTATGGCGCATTCGTGCCGCTCGGCTTAAACGGCAATGTCAACTTCTGGATTGGCAACAACCCACAGGCAACTGGCACGTTTATGATGCCACCCTATGGCTACTGGGTTACGCTGAGTGCCCAAGCCCGCGACGCAGTGCTGCTCTATCTGCGCGAGCATCCGATGCACTTTTTCAGCTTGCTGCCACTCAAGCTCTACCACCTGCTCGGCTACGAGTCGTATGCCTACGATTGGGGCTTCCTGCAAATAAACACCAATTTTGCGTATCTCCCAACTACACTAGCCCAGCTCGATCTGGTACTGAATATCCCCTACTGGCTCCTAAGCGGCTTGGCAGTGATGGGGTTCATCCTTGGTTGCATCACCCACCGCACGCTGGTGCGGCTATGGCTGCTGTTTGGCTTCAACATCGCTATCTACCTAATCTTCTTTGGCTTACCCCGTTTTCGCTGGGCAGTACAATTTGTGATGATCCTGAGTGCCGCCTACGCCCTGCGCTGGCTGATTGCGCTATGGCAACGCCACCGCTCACCCCCGCAAGCCGCCCTCATTGGTCCACAGGAGCAAATGCCCTCATGATCTCGGTGATTATCCCCAACCTGCACTCGCCCCTAATTGGCGCAGTGATTGCCGCCCTGCGCCGCCAAACGGCCCGCGCCGCCATCAGTGAGATCATCATCGTGGGGCAGGATCGGCACAGGCAGATTCGGCCGGATGCGCCTGATGTCCTGTTCATTGCCACGCCCCACCGCCTACAACAGGGGGCCGCCCGCAATCTTGGGGTGCAGTATGCGCGGGGCACGTACCTGCTGTTTCTGGATGCGGATTGCATCCCACAGCCCGATCTGGTTGCCAAGATGCTGGCCGCGCATCAGCAGGGCTACCCTGTTGTCGGCGGCGCAGTTGTCCTTGCCGATCTGCCGCACGGCGTATACGGCATGCCCCGCTACTGGATGCAGTGCGACAACGCGCTAGCCTTTGCCCACGCCCTATCCCACGCACCCGCCGGACTGCGCCAGAGTCTGGCTACCCACGCCTTCAGCATCCAGCGCGAGACCTTCATTGGGCTAGGCGGCTTCCGCGAAGAGGACGGCGAGGATCACGACTTGAGCTATCGCATGCGGCAGGCAGGCATCCCCATGTACTTCACGCCGCATGCTTGCGTCGCTCATCACCACTCGCGCCGCACAGCCCGCGCCGTATGGGCCCACCTACGCGATTTTGGGCATACCAACGCCAAATTGTGGGGCTGGCATCCACAGCTGGGGCGCAATCCGCAACGCCTGCGCCGCTACGTCCCTGCGATCATTGCTTTAGCCCTGCCACTTGCCCTACGCGACATCCTGTTGCTAGTGCTGCATGCGCCGCACCTGTGGGCCTACCCGAAGCTATGGGCAGGCATGGTCTGGGGCAAATGGGCGTGGTATATTGGCGTTGCCGAGCGGCTCCGCTACACCACACCACGTCCGCCAGTGCCTACCCGCTACGCCCCGCCTAGCTTAGCCCAACCGGAACCACCCGCATGACACAGCCACCCAACGTCTCGGTCATCATCCCCAATCTGCACTCACCCCATCTTGGCGATCTGCTCACGGCTCTCGCCCGGCAGACGCGCCCACCGGATCAGGTGATCGTCGTCGGGCAAGATCGCTACGGCTTCGCGGCCCAACATCCGCCTTCGGCTTGGCTTCAGTGGATCAACACGCCGCGTCCAGTATCACCCGCACTGGCCCGCAACATTGGCATTGCCCATGCACGCGGCGGGGTGCTGTGCTTCATAGATGCTGATTGCATCCCCGCCCCAGATTGGCTGGCGCACCTGCTTGCGGAATACCAGCACGGGCGGCAAGTGGTGATCGGGGCGGTGGCCATTGGTACGCCAGATGAGAGCTTCTGGCAACGCTGTGATAACATCCTTGCGCTAGGTGACTGTCTGCAAACCGCCCCCGCCGGAGCGCGGGCGTATCTCTACACGGCGAATGTGGCCCTTGCGCGTGAACTGTTCCGCACAGTAGGCTTATTCGATCTGCGCTACCAACGTGCCGCCGGCGAAGATACCGACCTTGCGTTGCGCCTACGCCCGCACACGCCCTTGTACTTCACGCCCGCCGCGCTGGTGCAACACCGCACCAATCGCACCACAGCACGGGCCGTCTGGCAGCACCTGTGGGGCTATGGGCAACAGTGGGCTGCCCTCCACGATTACGGTGCTGAAGGGCTGCCTCGCTCACTGTGGCAATGGCTCGCCCGCGTGGCCCCACCACTGGCGTGGCTGCTGGTTCCGTTGCTGGTGCTGCGCGATGTTGTGCGGCTTTATCGCCCACAGCCCGCCCTGCTGCGCCGCTACCCGCTGACCGCTGCCGCCGTGACCGTGCTGCGCGGGGCCTCCTATCACGGGCAATACGCCTACTGGCACAGCCGGAGCAAGACGCATGCCTGAGCCGACCCCGGCCCCACTCGTCACGATTATTGTGCTGCACTGGCGCGGCGTAGAGCGCACCACTGCCTGCCTGCACAGTCTCGCTACGCTGGAGTATCCCAACTACCGCGTGCTGCTGGTGGATAACGGCGCACTCCTGCACGAGATGCAGCAGCTCCGCCAGACCTTCCCCGATCTGCCCGTAGTGCAAACGCATCGCAATCTGGGCTTTGCGGGCGGGGTGAATGCGGCTCTGCGACACACCCTTGCGGAGACGAGTAGCTACGTATTGCTGCTGAATAATGATACGCTGGTTCCAGCCCATTTGCTCACGCGCCTGATCGCCGTGATGCAGCAGCACCCGCAGGTCGGCATCCTCACGCCCAAGCTACGCCGCGCCGATGATCCGCAACGGCTGGCTGGTTTGGGTTGCCGCGTAACGTGGTATGATGTCATTCCAAGTGGCTGGAATACGCTCGATCTGGGCGATGGTGAGCAACTGCTCAGCTTTGATGCGGTGTTCGGCTCAGCGATGCTGATCTCGCGGGCAGTGCTGACGCAGGTCGGGCTATTCGATGAACGCTTCTTTTTCTACTATGAAGACATTGATCTGTGTGTGCGGGCTAGGCAGCACGGCTTTACGGTGGCGTGCGATCCGGCAGTGAGTGTAGCCCATGCGGTGGCGGCGAGCACGCGCCGTGCGCCCGGCTTACGGATGTTTTACATGGGGCGCAGTCGGCAGTTATTCTTTCACAAGCACGGCACGGGCTGGCAGCGTAGCTTGTATCTGCTACAAGAGCCATTCCAGATCGCCCGCATGGTGCGTGCCCGTTGGCTGGATGCGGGCGCACCCGCCGATGCGATTGGCTACCTTGGCGGTTGTCTGGTAGGATTAGCGATGTGTGCACGCCCCGCACAGAAAGCAAAGCGATGACAGGACAATCGGCGGTGCTGAGCCGCCCACGCGAGAAGTTGCGCCGCCTGTGGGCAAACATCCAGAGCCACCCACTCCGCTGGGGTATTGGCACATTGCTGATTGCGCTGATCAACGGCTACATCCTCTACCGGCTGTGGGCCGAGCGACACGCCTTTGCCAAGATTGACTGGAGCCAACTCGACCTGCGCTGGCTGGGTGTGGCCTTTGTGGTGCAGACGCTGGGGCTAGGCCTCGCTGTGCTGGGCTGGCAGATCATTCTGCGGCAGGCGGGCTACCCGTTGCCCTTCCGCCAGCACTTCAAAATCTACACCCTCGCGCTGCTCGCCCGTCGCTTGCCGGGCATCGGCTGGGATATTCTGGGGCGCGTCTATCTTTATCGCCAGCACGGGGTACGCGAACTGCTCGTCTCGGTGGTGGCTATCGGCGAATTGGTGACGCTGGGCGTGGCGGGTGCGCTAGTGGTGCTGCTCACGGCGTTGCTGCCCGGCACACCCCTGCCCGATCTGCCCATCCCGCTTCTGCTGGGTGCGCTGGGGCTATTTCTGGGGCTTGTACCTACGCCGCTGTTCCAACGCCTGCTGCTGCGCCTCAGTCCCGCAGGCGAAGCCACGCTGCACTTGCGCTGGTATCACCTGTATCTGTGGCTAGGAATCTCGACGGGCGTGGTGCTGATTGGCGGACTATGCCTCTTCTTTCTGGCGAGTGCCTTCAGTGGGCCGGTCTGGGCTGCGCTCGTGCCAATGCTTCAGACGTGGGGCGTGTTTATGGCCATGGGCATTCTGCTGATCTGGGTGCCCGGCAGTCAGGCGATCACGCTGAGTATGCTGATGCTGGTGCTGGCAACCATGATGCCAACCCCGCAGGCCTTGATCTTGCTGGTGGCGTGGCGGCTGTGGCTGATGTTGATCGAGATTACGTGGGGCTTGATCGGATTATTGCTATGATTGAGATTCGCCACCCCGCAACAGCGGGCAACGATACGCGCAGCGCGTATGATGCAATCTACCGCGATGCCGGACTGACGCTACAGGACGACTCGTTCTTTGCGTGGGTGATCGAGCTGTGCCAGCCCCAGCGTGGGCGGCGTTTGCTGGATGTGTGTTGCGGATTGGGCACGTCGCTCCCGATTGCGCGGCGGTATGGGCTAGAGCCAGTTGGGGTGGATTTCTCGCGCCCCGCAATTCAGCATGCCCAACAGCATGGCGTGGCGTGGGTGGGCGATGCCGAGCAGTTGCCGGTGGCCGATGCGAGCTTTGATTACGTGATTAATCTGGGGAGCCTTGAGCATCTCGAAGACATGGCACAAGGCGTGCGCGAGATGGCGCGGGTGCTGAAGCCGAACGGGACGTGTGTGGTGATGGTTCCGAATACATTCGGCTACTTCTGGACGATCTGGTATGCGGGCTTGACGGGCGAGGTGTTTGATGATGGGCAACCCTTGCAGCGATATGGCACATCGCAGCAGTGGAAACGCCTGCTCGAAGCCAACGGGCTACAGGTGCAGGCGATCTTCCCGTATGAGCTGCCGCCGCCGCGCACGCTCCGGCAGTGGGCAACTTACCTCCGCAAGCCGAAACGCTACCTGCCCAAGCTGCTTGGCAAATACTACCTACCCGTGCATCTAGCGAGTATGTTGGTGTTTCGCTGCACTCGTGGAGGTGGTGTATGAGTGCCCTGCCAGCTCCTGCCCTGCCCAGTGTGCCACTCGCGCCCGTGGTCTGCCCGCTCTGCCAGCACGATCAGCCCATCCCGATCTTCACCGGTCCAGATCGGCTGCATGGCGTGCCGGGACTGTTTACGCTGTGCCGCTGCGGGCACTGCGGCTTGCTGTACCAAAATCCGCGTCCAACCCCCGCCGCACTGGACATGATCTACCCCGCCGAGTATCCACCGCACCAAGCCGATGCCTATCACACCGCGCAGCAGCCACTCCACCCCGATATGCTCAAGATGGCCCAGTTTGTGCAACGCCACTGCCCACACGGGCGGACGCTGCTCGATGTCGGCTGTGGCTCAGGTGCATTCCTGCGGGCCATGCAGCAGGTCAATCCACAATGGCAGGTTGCTGGCACAGATCCAAGCGTGGGCGCGGTGGCAGCAGCACGCCAGCACGGGCTGACGGTGCACCACGGCATGCTGGAGCAGCTCGATCTGCCGCGCCAACAGTGGGATGCGGTGACGCTGTGGCACGTCCTCGAACACCTACCCGATCCGGTGGGTACACTCGTGTACATCCGCACGCACTTGCTTGCCCCACGTGGGGTGCTGTTCCTCGCCGTGCCGATGGCGGATAGCTGGGATGCGCGGCTATTCGGGCGAAATTGGGTGGGGTGGGATCTGCCGCGTCACTTTGTCATCTTCACCCGCGCTATCTTGCAGGCCATGACCGCCCAGAGTGGCTTTCAGATGCATGCTGAAGCACAGTTCTTCGCGGATTACTTTGCCACAGAGAGCCTGCGTTGGCTGCTGGCGGATATGTCCATGCCGTATGCACTGCGGCGGATCAGCATCGCCGCCACCTACACCCGCCCCTTTCGTCTGCTGGTCCAGCCCTACATCCGGCTTGCCCATGCTTACCAGCGCACCACCGTGCTGACAGGTGCGTTTCAACCTCAATGAGCCTTGTTGCTACCCTGTTTGATCTAGGGGTCACAAGCATCATCCTGCTTGCCGCACTAGGACTTGGTTATGCCAGTCTACGAGCAGTGCGCCTTGTCTTTGCTAGTACGTCCGAGTATCTGTGGTTTGCTAGTGTGTGTGGTTTGGGCGGGTTGTCCGTTGGCACATTCTGGCTGGGGCTACTCGGCTTAAGCCGCCAATGGCTGTTGATCGGCATTGTGCTAGGCTGGGCCAGCTATGGGCTGTGGGTTCTGCTCTACCAACGGGCAGCACTGCTCCGCCAGAGTGGGCGCGAGTGGGCCCAGTGGCTATGGCTGCCCACCGCCGATCTGCCGATGCGCGGCTTGGTGTGGGGCATGGTGGGGCTAGCGGGGGCATCGCTGAGCTATGCCCTGCTCATCTATGCGCTGATGCCGCCCTACGAGTGGGATGAGCTAGCCTACCAACTCACGCTGCCCAAGCTCTACCTTGCCGCCGGACGGATCTATTACACGCCGCACATTCTCCACTCCAACTGGCCCCTGAACAGCAACATGCTGTTTCTGCTCGCGCTAGCCTTCGGCTCGGATGTCGCCACCCATCTGCTGATGCTTGCCAGTGCGGTACTGCTCGCGGCGGGCTGTGTCGTCTTTGCAGCAGCAATGGGCGATGTGCGCTATGGCTGGCTTGCCGCCGCGCTGATCCTGCTTGCGCCCCTGATCTGGCGGTTGTCGGGCACTGCCACCGTAGATGCTGCTCCCGCGCTACCCGCACTAGCGGCATTCTTTGCGCTGCAACGCTGGCAAGATACCCGCCACTGGCAATGGCTTGCTGTAAGCGGCGCATGTACGGGCTTTGCAGCGGGCGGCAAAGTGATGGTGGCTGGCCTTGCACTGCTGCTCGGTGGTATCCTCCTGCTAGACCAACTCCGCACCATGCGCCGCCCGCCGCACCGTATGCTCGGCAACCTCGCCCTGTTTGGAGGCACAGCCCTGCTCACGGTGGGCGGCTGGTATGCGCGGAGCTGGTGGTACACAGGCAACCCGATCTGGCCCCTCGTCTATCCGCTCTTGGGCGGGCGCGACTGGGATATGCTGGGGCACGAGTACCTGCGCCACGTCCTGCTTACTGGTGTGTTCACCCCCCAATTTGAACTGACCCTCGCTGGCTTGGGTGCGTCCTATGCCACCTTGCTGACTGCCCCCGCCACAATGGATCTGTTTCAGGTCGGCTATGGATTGCTGCTCCCACTGGGCGTGCTCGGAGCAGTGCTGCTGATCCTATCTAGCCCGCGCTGGCTCTGGCAATGCCTGCTCGTGGCCGGTGGCTGGTATCTGCTCTGGTTCATGCTCGTTAGCCACCAACTACGCTTTCTCCTGCCCGGTATCGCCTTTGCCGCACTACCCGCAAGTTATGTCTTGATCAGCCTGTACGATGGCATGTGCATCTTGCTGTATCATCCCCGTTGGCTCCGCCACACGGCGCAGGTCTTGGCTATAGTAGGGCTGCTCTGGCTGGCAAGCGGCACACTGGCATGGCGCGATCCACTAGCGCGGGATGTGTACGAACGGCGCGAACCGTACCTGCGCGGGCAGATCAGCCGCACCCAGTTGATCGAGAGCCGCCTACCCACGCTACCGATCCTGACGTATGCCAACACGCATCTCCCCGCTGATGCACGGATTCTGTTTGTCCCGTATGAGCCGCGGGTCTATTATCTTGAACGCGATTTCCGCTGGGGCAACCTCGTGGGGCAGCGCATGATCCGCTTCGAGACGTTTGCTACTGCCACCGAACTGCTCGATGCACTGCATGCACAGGGGATTAGCCACATCATCTACATGGCCGATGTGCCGCTTGGCTTGCGCTATGAGGAGCATTACTACGCCCTGATTGACATGCTACGGGCGGATTGTAGCACCCTGTTGGCTACTACCTCGCAGCATGCTGCACCGGAGCAAGTGATCGAGTTGCGTTCGCTTGACTCACAATGTAGCCCATCACAACAAGGAATATCGCCCTAATACTTTCGGGTAATCCGCACTGCTGAAGCGTGTGAAGCATGCAATTAATCCATTCCACGTAGGTTGTTTATGCCGTAGGGAGTATGGACAAATTACATGCAATTAACATACGATATGAAGTGTCCAGCTCCATCGGGTGGAGTTGGGGGATGGATGGATGATATTCTAGGCTATCTTTGAGAAAGGATGTATCCGCAATGAAGAAATTGGCTACGTTGGTAGCGGTCTTTGCACTCGCTTTGGCACTGGCACCCATTGCCGTGTTTGCCCAAGCGCAGCAGGACACCGTACAGCAATCTGGTATCCAGATTCAAAACCTGTCTGCCGAAACTGCAAACGTTTCGGTTCGGTTTGTGCCCGGCTCAGGCACGGCTGGTAGTGCTGTCACCCAGAACATTACTGTTCCGGGCAATGGCTCGCGCACGCTGATCAGCTTCGGTGCAGCGGGCGACCCGAATACGTTTCTTGCCCCTGCGGGCTTCAACGGTTCGGTTGTGGTTGAGGCAGATCAGCCGATTTTGGCACTGGCAAACTTGACCAACTCGAACTTCACGATTACGGAAGGGTATCCGGGTTTCCGTCAAGGGGCTAATCGTGTTCTCGTACCGCTGGTACTTCGCAACAACCCTGTTGCTGGTGGCAATGCTAGCACTGCAATTACCGTGCAGAACACAGGCACAGCTGCAATCAATGGGACAGTAACCTACGTTCCCGGTGCCGCTGGTAGTGCAGGTCAGACAGATACCTTCACTGGCTTGGCGGCCGGCCAGTCAATCACCTTCAAGCAGTTTTCCAAGACAAGTCTGGGCGAACTGTTCGTTGGTTCGGCTACGGTTGAAGCAACCGGCCCAGTTGCAGTTGCTGTGACGCAGGAAGGCGCAAGCCAGCTGACCAGCTATGCCGGCTTCACGGGTGGTGCGCCTACGATTGCTCTGCCGCTTGTGGTTTCAGGCAATACCAACAACAACAACTTCACGGGTCTGCAAGTGCAGAACGCTGGCACGCAAACCACCGACGTTACCTTCACCTTCACGAACAACCAAGCCACCGCAGCCAACTTTGGGCGCGAGCCGTGTGGCAACAGCGGCGCAATGACCTCCCGCACCGTTTCGGTAGCACCCGGTGCATCCTTCACGCTCCTAACCTTCGGTGCTACAGCTGGTGATGTGCCCGGCCCCGGTCAAGGTCTTGACGGGCAGTTCTTCAACTGTTTGTATGTCGGTGGTGCAACCGTGACAAGCAGCAACGGGCAGCCACTCGTGGCCATCGTTAACCAAGCCTCGCTGGCTGGTACGCGCTCGGTCTCAGCCTACGAAGGCTTTACCACTACAGAGGCAACCGCCGATACCCGCGCTCCGCTCATCTCGGCTGGTAACTTCGGTTTCTTGACGGGTGTGCAGGTCCAGAACACAGCAACATCGGGCACAACCAACTTCACGATCACCTACAGCCCGAATACGGCAACCACGAATGCCTGCGGTGGTAGCGGTGGCGCAATGACAGCTCGCACCTTCCCGCTGGCAGCTGGTGCAGCTGTGACCCTGCTCCAGCTCGGTCTCGGTGGCACGTTTGATCCTAACAATCCTGCCTTCGATCCGCAGTTCACCAACTGCACCTACGTGGGTTCGGCAACAGTGACGGGTCCGGCGGGCAGCACGGTGGTTGCGATCATCAACCAATCCAACATTGGCCCATTTGCCGCAGTTGATAACCTAACCACCTACAACGGCTTCAACCAGTAGGATTTCCCGCAGCGTCAGCCAACGTTCCCTCTCCATCACGCCGCTCCTCTTGCAGGGGCGGCGTAGTGTTTCCCGTGCTATACTGCCCACAGGAATAGTGCCTTGCACCC
>CALCJV010000099.1 GCA_937967405.1 uncultured Chloroflexales bacterium
ATCCTGATTCTGGGCAACAACCCCGATGAGAGCGGCACGCTCTGGTATGCCGATGCTGATGGCCGCAATGCCGCGCCGGTCTACACTGCGCCACTCGGCATGCTCAGTATGGCCGCTGCCCCCGATGGGGTCAATGCGCTGATCGTTGTGCGCCGCGATCAGCAACGTTCGGCACTAGTGCTGGTCAACCTTAGGACGGGCGAAGCACACGAGATTGTAGATGCGCCTGATGTCACCGTGAATCTGCCCGCGTGGTCGCCGCGTGGCGATCTACTGACGTATGAATGGCGCACCATCGTGGGCGGCGTGTTGGGGCAGCCGCGTGTCTGGCTGGCCCAGCCAGACGGCACGTCGCTGGGTCCGATTGTGGGCGGCGAGATCGTGAGCAGCGCACCGGCGTGGTCGCCCGATGGGCGGCGGCTCGCGTTCAGCGATGGCATCAGCCGCACGCTTGGGGTCTACGACTTCGGCAGTGCGCCCCAGCTCTTCCCCGATAGCATCGGCGAGCAAGCCAGCTGGTCGCCAGATAGCGGCCAGCTGGCCTACACTGCCGCCGACCTGATGCAGCAACCGCCGCGCCCCACGATCCGGCTCGCTACCCTCAGCGATGGACGCAGCACGCCACTTGTCACCACACCCGGCGCAACCAGCCCAGCGTGGTCGCCCGATGGCTCGCGCATCGCCTACACCCTGCGCGACGCAGCTAGCCCCACCGCAACGCTGTGGCAGATCGACTCCGATGGCTCCAACCCGCAGCCACTCACCCGCGCTGGCGATTACCGCGACACGCAGCCGCGCTGGTCACCGGATGCCCGCCTGCTTGTCTTCCTGCGGACTGATGCGGTGAGCGGCGCGAGCACCGCGCATGTGCTGGACACTGCCCGCCCTGCTATACCGCCGCAGCCGCTGTTGCCAGAAGTACAGGCCGTGCAGGTTGAATGGGTTCCGTAGGCTTTGCGCCCCACCCTAGCACCGGTGGTACAATACTGGTAGTCAACCTATCCGATACGCAGAGGCGTTGCTGTGGTCGAATCGCTTGAAACCCAATTTCGGTTCAATCTCGAACTGCTGATCCCGCTTGGGGCGTTTGTAGCAACGATTGTTGCTGGCTGGTTCTTTGATCAGCTCGTTGGGCAGGGGCTACGTTGGTTTGAACGGCGCAGTGGGCAGCGCGTCGGTGGGATGCTCGCAGAGGCGTTGCAAGGCAAAATCTTCGCCGCGTTTCTGCTGTTTGGGGCGTGGATGGTCGTCACCACGCTGTTTACCACACCCGGCATCACCCGCTTCTTCACCATCATACTGACACTCTTGGCCATTGCCATCTTCACGCTGCTGGCGGCCCAAATCGTAACCGGCTTGGTCAATCTCTCGGTAGGCCGGGGCACGGTCACCTCAACGTCGATCCTCAACAATGTTCTGCGGGCGATCATTCTTACGATTGGGGTCGTCACCGCGATGAGCGTGATCGGCATCCCGATCAACCCCTTGCTCGGCGTGATTGCGGGCAGTAGTGTGGGCATTACGCTGGCCTTGCAGCAGCCCCTCACCAACCTCTTCGCGGGGATTATGCTACTGGCCACCAACAAGATCGAGCCGGGTGATTACATCCGCCTTGCAAGCGGGGAAGAAGGCTACGTCACTGATATTCAGTGGCATACCACATTTATTCAGTTGCTTACCGATAACATCATTGCCGTCCCCAACGCCACCATCGTATCCGTGATTTTGACCAACTTCGATGAGCCACAAAAGGAGATGATGATTATCATTGGCTTTGCTGTGCGGATCGAAAGCGATCTCGACTATGTCGAGCAGGTCACAGTTGAAGTTGGGCGCGAGGTGATGCAGCAGGTGGCGGGGGGCGTGCCCGATTTCACCCCACTGGTCCGCTACACCGGCGTGCAAGATTATACCGTAACCTACAACGTGATCCTGCGCGTCCAAGATTTCAACAGCCAATTTCCTGTGCGCCACGAGTTTATCAAACGCTTGTTGCGCCGCTACACCCAAGTTGGCATTACCCCCGCCTTCCCCGTGCGCGGCGTATTCGGCTACCAACCGGATGACCTAGCGGTGCAGCCATTCGAGGCCCGCGAGCTGACCCCCGCCCACCACGAGGAGCCGTGATCCCATCCATGCCTCGCCCAGTCATTCTCTGCCTATGCATTGCGCTGCTGTTGCTCGGCTGCACCACGCTCACGCCCCCCCCTGCCGCCCCTGACGCGCCCAGCCCACCTACTCCCGCTGCACCACTCCCAACAAGTGCGCCGCCGGTTGAATCCCCCACAACGGTTATTGCTTTTAGTGCGTTCCGCGATGGCTCCTTTCATCTGTACACGATCCGTCCGGAAGATACCCAACTCACCCGCTTGACCGATAACCTTGACCACAACGAAACCCAGCCGATCTGGTCACCGGATGGCCTGCGCCTCGCCTATCTCGCTGATACAGACGGCGTGGCCAACCTCTACATCCGCGATCTCGACGGGCGCGAGGTGCGCCAGCTTACCCGCCGCCGCACGCCAGTTATCGCGGTCAGCTGGAGTCCTGACAATACGCGCCTTGCGTTCCTCGCACCCATCGAAGAGCCAAGCCTAGAGGCAGACCAAAGCGATGCGCCCCTCGCACTGTATACCGTCGAGCTAGCCACAGGCAAGATCACGCTGGTGCGGCGTGATCTGCAAGACACGCTAGACCTTGCGTGGTCGCCCGATGGGGAACAGATCGCCTTTACCCGCCTTGACAACGGCGTGCAGAATATCTACGTGACCCGCTTGAGTGGCACGAGTCCGCTCGTCAATCTGAGCAACACCCCCTTCAATGATAGCCAGCCAGCATGGTCGCCTGATGGGAAACGGATCGCCTTTGTGTCGGATGAATCTGGCGATCTGGACATCTACGTCATGGCTGCTGATGGCACTGGACGCACCCGCTTAACGGATAACCCTACTCAAGAGACGGCCCCCACATGGTCGCCCGACGGAACCCGCATCGCCTTTGTGTCGGATCGCAATGGCAGCCCGCAACTGTTTCGGATGGGTGACAACGGAGTCGATCAGCAGCTGCTCGCGGGCACGCTCAGCAATGTGGCTAGCCCAGCGTGGCAACCCTTGCCACGCCCCACTGTGGTCAATCGGATTGCGTTTTCTGCCGGAGTCGGGCGTGGCTTCTCTAGCTTGTTTGTGATCAATACAACAGGGGCTGGGCGCGTCACCCTGATCAATTCGGCTGAGTTCGACACGATCACACCCGCGTGGTCGCCCGATGGTACGCAGATCGCCTTTGCGGGGCGCGATGCAATCAACTACGACATTTACATTATGCCTGCCAGTGGTGGCGATCCAATCCGCTTGACTCGTGGCGAAGGCAGCAACCTGCATCCGGCGTGGTCACCGGATGGCACGCGAATCGGCTTCGAGAGCAACCGTGACGGCGTGTGGGATGTGTATACGATCAATCCGCAGGGCGGCGATCTGACCAATCTGACCAACTCGCCAAGCAACGATGGCAACATTGCGTGGTCGCCGGATGGCACGCAGATTGCCTTCGTGTCGGATCGGGATGGCAAGCTCAATATCTACACCATGAATATTGATGGCTCGAACCTGCGCCAACTGACGCGCAATGCCGGCGACAACGTCTTTCCGGCGTGGTCACCCGATGGCCGTGAATTGGTATTCCGCTCCACGCGCACTGGCAATAAGCAGATTTACCGCATGAGCGTGAATGGCACAGGTTTGCGCCGCCTAACCAACCACCCCGACGACGATGATCATCCGGCGTGGTCGCCCGATGGCCGCCAGATCGCCTTTGTCTCCAATCGTCCCCGCGATGCCAGCAGCCCTAGAACCATACAGCGGGCGTTTGATCTGTATGTGATGAATAGCGACGGAAGCAACGTGCAACGGATCACCTCCAGCAATATCAACGAACGCTACCCCGCATGGCAGCCACAGGCCCGCTGAGGCAGCGGCAGGGTGGACGTACAGATTACCCATGCTATAATATCGCTAGAAGCCGCAGTGCAGGAGCAGGTATGGCGATTGTTGTAGCAGGTGGGGGTGCAATCGGATTGATGATGGCGGGGCAATTAGCCCATGCTGGGCAGGCCGTGGCCCTGCTCGCCCGCCCACGCACTGTTGAGCAGTTGCGCCAGCAGCCGCTGCGGATTCAGGCGGGCAAGCATTCCCTGCACGTTGCGCTGCCGCACGTCGCGCCAAGCCCCGCCGAACTGCCGCCTGCGTTCCATGCCCCCGATCTGGCGATTGTGTGTGTCAAGAGCTACGATACCGAAGCCCTGATCCCATCCCTACACGACATCAGCCCGCGCCAAGTCCTCTCGCTGCAAAATGGCGTGGGCAACGAAGAACAGCTGGCCGCACAGTTTGGTGCCGAGCGGGTGCTAGCCGGGGTGGTCACCTCATCGGTGCAGCAGATGGCTCCCGATACGCTTACGATCACGCGGCGCGGTGGGATCGGGATTGCCGATCTGCGCCTCACCGATGAACTCCCGCGTGCGGCGGCGTGGGCCATGCAGCTCCGTACCCCCACGAACGACGTGACCTACTACCCCGATTATCGTGCCATGAAGTGGTCGAAGCTGTTGCTCAATATGCTGGCCAATGCTATCCCTGCAATTCTCGATCTGCCTGTGGCAACCGTCTATCGCCGAGCTGATCTGGTTGCACTTGAACAACGCGCCCTGCTAGAAGCGGTACAGGTGATGACGCGCAGTGGCTTTGGACCAGTCAATCTGCCTAGCTACCCCGTCACGCGCTTGGTGTGGGCTATGCAAAGCTTGCCCATGCCCGTGCTGCGCCCGCTCTTGCAGCGTGTGGTCGGGGGTGGGCGCGGCGGCAAGCAACCCTCGCTGCACCAAGACCTGCTGCGCGGGCGCACGCGCACAGAAGGCGACTATCTGTATGGGGCCGTCGTAGCAGCTGCGCCACCCGTACAGAGTAGCGTACCCGTCAATACCATCCTATGGCAAACTCTACGCGACATCGCTAGCGGTGTGCAAGATTGGAGTCATTACCGACAGCAACCCCAACGCCTATGTGAGGCAATTGCCAACGGTACCACCACTGGGGCAACCAGCCCCGCCTGAATACCTTGTGAGGACACACCCGTATGAACTCTACCGATGCCACGCTTACGCCGGATACACCCGTGCTAGAAGATGATCCAGCGAACACACCAGAGCCAACGCCCGAACCACCCCCTGAAGTAGCCCCAAAACAGGGCAAGGGAGGCTTCTTCGCGTTTGTTGGGCGCGTCGTGATGTTCCTGATCCTGCTGCGGATTCTGCGCCTACCGCTCTCGATGCTCGGTGCATATCTGCTCGGCTCCGTGCCCTTCAGCTATCTCGTGGCGCGGGCGCACGGGGTCAATCTGCGCGAGGTCGGCAGTGGCAACATTGGTGCAGGCAACGTCTGGCGGACGTGTGGGCGCAGGGCTTTTGCTATCGCCGCCACGCTCGATCTGGCGAAAGGCTTGCTGCCAACCTTCTTTGCGCGGCGCGTGCTCCGCCTGCACCCGCTGGGGGTGGTGCTCGTTGGGGCAAGTGCCATGCTGGGGCACACCTACCCGATCTTCATGCGTTTCAAGGGCGGCAAAGCTGTAGCCACCGGCGGCGGGGTGCTACTCGCCCTGTCGCCGGTCACCCTGATTGCAGGGGTACTAGCGTGGCTCGGCGGGGTAGCCGCGACCCGCATCACGGCGGTTGGCTCACTGGCGGCCGCGGCAGTGGCCTCACTCACTGCCGCCTTCCAGATGGGGCGCGGCAAGCTGCATGGCGTGTATGGCATCTTTACGTGGCTTGCGGCGGCGGGCGTAGTGATCCTGCATCGAAGCAACATTCAACGCCTGATCGAGGGTACGGAGAACCGCATTGAGGAGCTGTAAAAGGCTGAGCAGGGCAGGCGGTAGTCCCACGAGGGTATTGCAATTAGCAGCTACCCCCCAAACCGGCCCCTTGCCGCCATCGCTACGCTAAGTGCACCGGATCGCCAACACGCACGGTGCCCTCGCACAGCACCCGCGCATACAAGCGACTCCAGCCGGGGTGCAGCTTGTGGCTGATGCGCTTGAACTGTTGATCCACAAACGAGGCGGCGATTGTTTTACATGGCGTGGCGTAATCGGTGATTTCGAGCAACACCCGCTCGCCAATCGCCAACTGATCACCAAGCTGCACGCGGGCCCAATCCAAGCCCTGAAGCGTCAGATTTTCGCCGGTTGTCCCTCCATCTATCGGGTGGCCTTCGGCTTGCAAAGCGTGGATCAGTTCGAGTGCATAGAGCGAGACTGTCTGGAGTGGACCCCCGTGATGCTGGCGATCCTTCTGGCGATCCCCGCGCACGCCCGTGAAGGTTATCTCGGTTTGGGCAATCGCATATTTCGGCACGCCGCCTTGTGGATTAACGTTGATACGGTAGACGATAGCGTGTGACATGGAAACTCATCCTGATGCTACCGGATAGCACACCAACCAATACATTGTGCTGCGCCCTATTATAACGAAAGATCGGAAGTATGTCTGCATCATCTGTGCCGCCCTCGTGTGTGCCACCGCTCACACCGGCTACAACAACCCCACCACCCAACCTGCCTGCGCTGCTGTGGCGCGTGCTGCTGCTCCTCGTTGCGCTCTTGGTGTTTATGCTCGCATTGCACCTACTTCGGAGTGGCATTGCCAGTCACGGCACGGCCCTGCTGCACCTGTTACAGGTGGGCCCAGCGATCAATACGCTGGGGCTAGGCTGGCTGCTCGCGTATGTCTTCCTGAGCGGCTCACCCGTCGCTGCGCTGGCAGTCACCCTGTTTGCGGCGGGCAGCCTCAATGCGCTGCAAACCTTCACGATGATTACGGGATCGCGGCTCGGTGCGGCGTTCGTAGTGCTGATCATCGGCGCAATCGCCAGCCTGCGCCAACGCCGCCGTGCCCCAGTTGCGGTTGGGGTGCTAGCCATGCTCACCACCGCCGCAATCTACATCCCCGCGCTGCTGCCCGGCTATTGGCTGCTCACATCAGGTGTGCTGAGGCAGATCGAAGCCTACGCCACAACCCCGCTCACCTCACCTTTTGAACACCTCCTCACACCCGTTGTGCAGCTGCTCACAGCCACCCTCCCCGATTGGCTGCTGCTTGTTGGTGGCATTCTCACCCTGCTGGCGGCTCTGCACCTGTTTGATCTGGTCCTGCCCGCCACCCTGATCGAACGATTGACCCAACACCGCGCCACTGCGCTGCTGCTCAGTCCGGTAGGGATGTTTCTACTCGGCGGGGCGGTCACGGCAATCACGCTCTCGGTCTCGGTATCGCTTGGCTTACTGATCCCGCTGGCCAGCAAAGGGCAGATCCAGCCGCGCCACATGCTGCCCTACATTCTCGGCGCGAATATCACCACCTTTGTAGATACGTTGGTAGCCGCCTTGATCGTCGGTGGATCGCCCGCCTTTGTGATCGTGCTGATCGAACTGCTCAGTGTCACGCTACTCTCGCTGTTGGTGCTGCTCTGTTGCTACCGTAGCTTTGAGCGCGGGATGCTGGTCACACAGGCGTGGATGACAGCACAGGCATGGCGGTTTGGGGTATTTGTCTTGGTGCTAATCCTTGCGCCGCTCGTGCTGCTGGCGGTGTGAGTTAGCTCTACATCGCTCAAATCCAATTATGCCTTTTCAGAGTACGTACTCATAGGATAGTATTGCTACAGGAAGCCTACCAATGGAACCGCAGAAACCCGAACCACGTGCCGATGCTGCGCCTGCCCCAACACAGCCGACCAAGCAAGCACGCCGCATCGCGATTGTGCAACGGCTGGTGCTAGAACATTGGCTTGAGCTGATGGCCACCTTCATTCTCACCGTTGGCTCGCTGGCGGCGGCGTGGTCAGGGACGCAGGCATCACGCTGGGGCGGAGTGCAATCGCAGGCATACACCCTTGCAACGGGGCGGTTGTTGCAGGCGGGGCAAGCCAATCAGCAAGCTGGGCAGCTGGCTTTGTACGATACAATCACCTTCGATAGCTGGATCACCGCCTTTCGGAACGGGCAAACAGAGGAAGCTGCGCTGATCGAACGCCGGTTCCGCACCGAGTTCCGCCCAGCCTTTGCGGCGTGGCGGGCCACCAATCCATTCGACAATCCCGATGCACCCGCTAGCCCGCTGATTCTTCCCGAATACCAGAGTCGCCTTGTGGCTGAATCGACCCAGCTTGAGCAACAAGCCCGGCAGCATTTTCTCGCTGGAGAACATGCCAATACCGTCAGTTCAGCCTATGTTGTGATTGGCTTTATGGCAGCGGTAGCGATCTTCTTTGCGGGGACTGCACCGCGCTTTGCATGGTTTCCGGCTCGGGCCAGCATGACAATCCTCGGTTTACTCATCTTGCTGTGGAGCCTATGGCGGATCGGCACGATGCCGATTATGTAGCGGGGGTTGCCGCCACGACCCGTGCATGCCCAGCTAGATCGTGGTGGATGGTGATGTGGTGCTGGGGCAGGGCCGCGTGCACCAGCGTACACACCGCATCCGCTTGCCACGCGCCAATCTCTAGGGCAAGGTCGCCATTTGGCGCGAGCCACGCCGGAACCTGCGCCAAGAGGCGGCGATACACGGCTAACCCATCTGCACCGCCATCCAGTGCGAGGTGCGGCTCGTGCGCGAAGACATTCGGCTCCACTTCGGCCAGAATGGTGTAGGGCGGGTTGCTCAGCAATATATCCAGCTGCCCACGCACAGCTGCTGGCAGCGCATCGAGCAGGTCGCCCTGCCGTAGCTCCACTCGTTCCGCCACCCCGTGTCGGGCACAATTTGCAGCGGCGACAGCCAGTGCATCCGCCGCAATATCGGTAGCGTAGAATTGCACGGGCGCGGCTAGTGGCGTATGCACGGCTAGGGCTACACTGATCGCCCCACTGCCCGTGCCTACATCTACCACCGTGATGGGCACGGCGGGACACGCAGCCCCTGCCCGCCGTGCAAGCCGCTGCCGGATGGCAGCAAGCCCCACTTCGACCAGCAGCTCGGTTTCGGGGCGCGGCACGAGTACCCGCGCATCGGTGTGCATTGCCAAGCCATAGAATTCGCGCTCGCCGATGAGGTAGGCGATTGGCTCTAGCGCGGCGCGGCGTTCGACCAATGCTGCAAAGGCTGCCGCCTGTGCGGGAGTTGGTGTCGCGTGCGCCTCAGCCAACAGGCGCGTGCGGCTCCAGCCCAGCACATGGGCAAGGAGCAGCTCTGCATCAAGGCGGGCCGTG
>CALCJV010000100.1 GCA_937967405.1 uncultured Chloroflexales bacterium
CAACTCTGCCGCAACGCCACCGTACCTGAACCAGCCATCTTTCTCAACCATCGCGGCAAACGCCTCACGCGGCAGGGCTTCTGGCTGATCCTGACCAACTATGCCCGCACGATTGGTCTGACCGACCTGACCCCGCACACCCTGCGCCACTCATTTGCCGTTCACAAACTAGGCAAGGGCGAACAGCTCAAAGATGTACAGCGGTTGCTCGGCCATGCCTCAATCTCAACCACCCAAATTTACAATACCATCAACCCTGCCCTACCCAACCCGCCGATCCCTACAAATGGTCACCACGCTGATGCAGCCGACACCGGGTTACCCATTCCACCCGACCGTACCCTAGAAGCAGTAGAGCCACAGGAGTAAGCCCAATGTCTGCCACAACCCTCGATCAACTCGTGTCGCTTGCCAAACGACGCGGCTTTATCTTTGCCGGAAGCGAAATCTACGGCGGCTTGCAAGGCACGTTTGATTATGGGCCACTTGGCGTGGAGCTAAAAAACAACCTCAAGCAGGCGTGGTGGCGGGCCAACGTCTATGAGCGTGACGATATGGAAGGCTTGGATTCCGCGATCTTGATGAACCGCACCGTCTGGCACTATTCTGGCCACGAAGAGACCTTTGTAGATGAGCTGGTGGATTGCCTGACCTGCAAAGGCCGCTTCCGCGCTGATCGGCTACGCGATGGCACATGCCTGCTGAACCGCACCTTGCAGCCGGGCCAGTGCGCCGGGCAACTCACCGAGCCGCGCCCCTTCAACCTCATGTTCCGCACCCAAGTGGGGCCTATCGCCGATGACGACTCGTATGCCTACCTGCGCCCCGAAACGGCGCAAGGCATCTTCGTCAACTTTGCCAACGTGCTAACAACGACCAGCCGCAAACTGCCCTTCGGAATTGCCCAGATTGGCAAAGCCTTTCGCAACGAGATCACCCCGCGCAACTTCATCTTCCGCGTGCGCGAATTTGAGCAGATGGAGATCGAGTACTTCGTGCGCCCCGGCGAAGAGGATGCGTGGCACGAACGCTGGTTGCAGGATCGCCTCGCGTGGTGGCAGTCAATCGGGCTGAGCCGTGACAATCTTCAAATCTATCCTGTGCCACGTGACGAATTGGCGCACTACTCCAAAGCCACCTACGACTTGATGTATCGTTACCCCATCGGCTTTGAGGAGCTAGAAGGGATTGCGAGCCGCACTGATTACGATCTCGGCTCGCACACCAAAGACCAAGCCAACCTGAACATTCAGGCGCGGGTTGCGCCGAATCAGCACAGCGTCGCGCGGCTGAGTTACTACGATCAGGAGCGGCGCGAACATATCGTCCCCTTCGTGATCGAACCATCGGCGGGGGTGGATCGCGGCGTACTGGCCCTGCTGACCGAAGCCTACGCCGAGCAGCAAGTCAAACCCCTCAGCAATGAACGCCAGCAAGCCGTCCTCGATGCCCTCACAACCTTCCGCAAGAGCATAGACCGCAACGACCAGCTGCCCGCCGAGCAGCGCGACCGCCTGCTCGCTCGCACCAGTGAGATCATTGCCGCGCTGCCAGACAGCCTGCCACAAGTCGCCGGCTTGCTGGATCTGCCGGGTGCAGAGCGCATCCCAGTTGGCAAGAAGCTGCGCGGGCAAGTCGAGCCTGCACTCGATGAAGCCTTTCGCACCGTGCTGCACCTGAAGCCCGCCCTTGCGCCGATCAAAGTTGCCGTGCTGCCCTTGAAGCGCAACCAAGCCGAGATTGTGGCCCTTGCCCAACAGATCCGCACCCAATTGCAGCGCGGCAGCAATCTGCGTACCGTGTATGATGATACCGGCTCGATTGGCAAGCTCTACCGCCGCCAAGATGAGATCGGCACGCCCTTCTGCATCACCGTGGATTTCGATAGCTTGGGACGCGGCGACGACACCAGCATGAAAGATACCGTGACGGTGCGCGAGCGTGACACAATGCAGCAGGAGCGCGTACCCATCAGTGAATTGCCCACCTACTTGACCGAGCGCATCCGGTGATAGGGGTCAGGCGCGACAAACTAGGCAGCACGCAGGCAGCATAGCCACGGCTCGTTGACAATCGCGCCAAGCACCTGCCCTATGTCACGCGCACCGCTGATCCGCCCCACACAGCCCCAATCTCCCCTGAACAAGACGCATGATGCGTGGTATAATCCAAAAGGAATGAAAATACTGGCAATTAACCACAGCAAGAGATAAGAGCGAGTGAAGACCCTGAGTCCGCCAGATCTCACGCAGCACGATGACGTACCGCGCATCGCCTCGCAAGCCGAGTTTAACCCGCGCCAGCGTTTCTTTCGGGTAACAACCTTTTTTCTGAAGGTTATTCTGCACATCTACTTCTGGGATGTGCTTGTCACGCGGGTGGGGCTTCTCCGCTGGTATGCTCAACGCACCGCCCCTAAACGCTGGTCGCGTCTTGCCGTGCAGTTCCGCCAGCTAGCACTGGAACTGGGCGGCATCCACATCAAGCTCGGTCAGTTCCTCAGTGCCCGTGCCGATATTGTGCCCGACGTGGTTCGCAAAGAGCTAGCCGGCTTGCAAGACGAAGTGCCTGCTGCACCGTTTGAGGAGGTGCGCGAACGCATCGTGACGGAACTAGGCCGCCCAATTGAAGAAGTGTTTGCCCGCTTCGATCCGCAAGCTGTCGCCGCCGCCTCGTTAGGGCAAGTCTACTTTGGACAGCTCCACAATGGGCGTGAAGTTGCTATCAAAGTGCAACGTTTGCACATTGATGAGATCATTGAGGTAGATTTGAGTGCCCTGAATTGGGTTATCCGCCTGATCAAGGACATCAAGGCCGTCCGCCGCCGCGCCGATCTGCAAGCCCTGCTCGATGAGTTTGGGCGCGTGCTCCGCATCGAGCTGGACTATACCCAAGAAGCACGCAGTGCCGAACTGTTCCGCGCCAACTTCGCCGATGTCCCCGGCGTATATGTGCCCGAGCCGATCCCCGAACTCACGACGCGCCGCCTCATGGTGATGGAACGCATCTACGGCATCAAGCTCAGCAATATGGCCGCAGTAGATGCCGCTGGGATTAGCCGCCACGAACTGGCTGAGCGGATCAACTCGACGTACCTCAAGCAGTTTTTTCTGGACGGCTTCTTTCACGCTGACCCGCACCCTGGCAATCTGTTCGTGCGGGTGGAAACCGACATCCCGCCAACAACTGGCTACAGTGCCGGGCGCGTGAATGGCAATGGGCGGAGACCACGCCTGCCGATCCCCAAGATTGGCTCGATCTTCCCAGAAGAGGATGAGAACCCGTTCGCTGTGTGGGGCGATTTTGGCGGTATGAATGGAAATGGGCGGCGCGACACGAGTGAACAAGCCCGTCGGCGTGGCACTCCGTTTACCCTCATCTTCATTGACTTTGGCATGGTTGGCTACCTTACCCCGAAAACGATGGAGAGCCTGCGCGAAGGTGTGATTGGCTTGGCGACCAACGATGCCGAGCGGATTGTGCAGGCTATGGTCAAAAACAATATGATCCTGCCCGGTGCTGATCTGCGCCCGATCACGCAGGCTGTACAGGTGATGCTGCGCTACTCGTATGACCGCACGGTCCGCGAGATCAACAATGTAGATATTGAAGCCATCTTCGATGAGACCAAAGAGATCATCTACGAATTGCCCTTTCAGCTGCCACAAGACCTGCTCTACTTGGGGCGGGCGATGAGCATGGTCGGCGGCTTGGCGGTTGCCCTTGAACCCGAGATCAACCTCTTTGAGTCGTTGCGCCCATTTGTGCGTGAGATGATCAACCGCGAACGGCGCAACGGTCAGTGGGTCAATCAAGCGCAGAAGGAAATCTCCGAGCTAGCCCAGATTATGGTCACGTTGCCACGCCAAATGGATGCCTACTACAAAGCGGCCAATCGGGGCGACTTGCAAACCCGTACTGATATGTCGCGCCTTGAACGTAGCATGCGCCGCGTTGAGCGTTCCAACGAACGCTTGACCGGCAGCTTGGTTGCCACTGGGCTGTTTCTCGGTGGGGTGCAGCTGCGCGGGCAAGGGCGCGACCACGAGGCCAAACGAGCGTGGTGGGCTGCCGCTCTTGCTCTGCTGTGGGCTTTCTGGCCACGCAATCTTGACCGCCGCTAGGGAGCCGTGTGGCAATGCCCGCCCATCGTTTGCCAGCGCGTGGGTTAGTCCCGCTGCTCACCATTGGTGGGCTATGGCTCGGCTTGTTCCTCGTTTACTGGCTCTGGCTTGCACCCACGCCCATGCAGCAAGCCGATCAGCTCTTTGTGCAGGGGCACTATACTGCGGCCCATCACGCCTACCGCACCCTCGCCGAGCGCACATCCCGCCCAGATGCGGCCCTGCTGCTGCGGATCGGCATGCTGCATACCGTGCGCGGCGAGTATGGCTCTGCCAGCCACACCCTCTGGCAGGCGATAGGGCAAGGATTGCCGCCCGCCCAGCACGACCTCGCGCTGCTGTATCTCGGCCTGAGCAGTGCCCGCAACGATAACCTTGCGTTGGCCCTCACCATCTGGCAGGAGTACCCCCTCTGCACCACCGCCACCTGCCCCTACGCCGGTGTGCGCCAGACCCTGATCGGCGATGCGCTGCTGGCCCACCATCACTACGCCGCCGCCCGCGCTGCTTACGCGGCCGCCCTTGACTTGCCGCTTGATCGGGCGTGGCATCAGCTGGCCCGCACCCGTTACGCCCTGCTGCTGGCCGCCGATGATCCACACGCAGCCCAAGCCATACTCGAGCGCACCCCCGCCCACCCCCGCCCTGCGCCATTCACCGCACCGCTTGTGCCGCCCCGAATGGCCCAAGAACAGCAACTGCTGCACGCCATCCTGCACGCCAACCCTGCCGATCACGCGCAGCTGCTGGGGCAACTGTATATGCACTATGGCTACGATGCGCTTGCCCTCGCCACATTCGCACAGGTTCCCGCCACCAGCCCACACGCCCGCTCAGCCGCGGCCTACCACGCCTACCTCACGTGGCGCACCAGCCCCGCGTACACCGATCTGGACGCACTGGCGACATTCCAGCAAACAATTCCCAACGACCCCACCGCCGCCACGCTGCATCTGCTCTCAACGATGACCACCGCTGCCCTGAGCCAAAGCAGTGTGCCCACCACGACCCTCGCCCAGCTGCCCGACGGCACGCCCGAACGTGCCCTCCTAGAGGCGATCTGGCATCTCTTCGAGCACGATTACACTACTGCGAGCATGCACATGCAGCAGCTGCTTGCCCGCAGCAGCGGCATCCAGCGCGGGCACTACGCGCTGTGGGTGGCCCGCTTCCACCTTGAGCGGGCCTATGCCGTGTGTGCCGAAGGGCGCACCGCCGCCGAACTCGCCGTGCACAGCCTACCCGATGTTAGCGCGGCATGGACGGTGCTCGCTGGCGTATTGTTCCAGTGCGGCGATGATCTTGGCGCACAGCATGCCGCACAGCAAGCCATCGCCCACGATCACGCGATGCCCGCCCTCAGCCCCCCCGCCGAAGCGTGGCTCTATCTTGGGGCAGCCTACCTACGGCAGGGCCATACCACCGCCGCCCGCCACGCCCTCACTACCGCCGCCGATCTTGCGCCCGCCAGCGTGTGGCGCGAACGGGCCGAGCGACTCCTGCGCTAACCAGCCCCACCACCTACAACACCGCAATCTCATACCCACAATCCAATGAAACCACGCTATTTCGTGGTATACTTGAACAGCAACGGGCGGATAAACAACGTGAGAAATAATCGTTTCAAGCGGAGCGATACTTGGTGGATTGACCCAGACCCACACGCAACCATCATTACAACCATCCATACTACACATCGTATACATACCGCCTGCTTGGAGCACACGAACATCCGCCACAGCGGCTCACTACGATATGCAGAATACGTAGCCTCGTGCGTTGTTTAGTGCGAATCGATGCGACACAGGTTATCTATCAAACTATCAAAATAGTATCGCCGGGCGTATTTGCAGAGGCAACAGATACCTATGCAACAGCTTACTCAGCATGGTTGGTTTGCCATACTAGTCACCCTGCTTAGTGTGGGGTTGATCATATTGGTGGGCTTGCAGGTGAGCAGTCGTACTCCGCCAGCCCAGCTCC
>CALCJV010000101.1 GCA_937967405.1 uncultured Chloroflexales bacterium
AGCGCGGCGCGGCGTTCGACCAATGCTGCAAAGGCTGCCGCCTGTGCGGGAGTTGGTGTCGCGTGCGCCTCAGCCAACAGGCGCGTGCGGCTCCAGCCCAGCACATGGGCAAGGAGCAGCTCTGCATCAAGGCGGGCCGTGTGGCTGTGCGGTAGCAGACGGCGCGTAGCCGTGTGCAATAGCATATTCGCCGGCGCGGTATCCATTGTCAGGTATCAGGGATTAGGTTTCAGGGGTTAGGGATTGGGTACTGTGAACAAGTACGGAGCATTGCTGCTTGCCTCGTCCGTATCCCCTGAGACCCGTCACCTAACACCTGAAACCTGACACCTTAGCTTAGACCAGTGAGTCGGTGAGGCGGGCAAGCAGCGCAAACGTCGCCGGATAGATCAGCAGCGTGCGATCCGGTGTGCCTGCCTGCCATTGGTAGCGAGCAAGGCTGATCCGTTCGGTCTCAGTATTGATGCGGAGCAGCACCTCCCAGTAGGTGATCTGCTCACCCTCGCGCAGGGGCGGGTGCGAACGTAACTGCGCCGCGCCTTCGTTGCGGTCTAGCTCCCACACCGCAAGCGGCTCCTCAAGGTAGCTCAGGCGTTGGACAAGCTCGGCGGTACGCTCACGCAGATAGTCACCTATATCGCCAGCAGCACGAGCTGGCAAGCACAGGCGTAGCTCACGCAGGGCAAGGCTGTAGCGGTCATGATCGGCAAATTCGAGCACGGCCTGCTGCTGCTCGCGGATTACGCTCAGCGTGCGGGCGTGAGGCTGGATCACATAGCCACGCACCGCATCGGGGGTGCGAGCGAGCGTCTGAAGTTGTTCGAGAACCTGTTTCCCAAGTGTCATACATGCCTCCTACATAAGGATCGAGATGCTTGCGTGGGCCCTACCCATGGGCCCATCAGATGATTGGTTTGAGGTTTGATGAGTTTAATCTATGCGCCGTTCGTGGTAATCCGTGCCATCGAAGGCGAGTAACCGCCGCCGCCCCTCAATCGTCGTTTCGAGATGCACTGGACGCGACCAGATGCGCTGCAAATTTCGCATGGTTTCGCGGGCATAGTCCATCTGGAGTTCTACGCCCTCGAAACGGTGCAGCAAGTACAGCTCGCCGCGATTGTTGTAGTTGGCATCCATCACCGAGATGTACGGCTGCCCAAAATTGGTCAAGCGGAACAGGAGCTTCTGCTTAATCTCCTGAAACTCGCGGCTCGCAATCTCATACAGATCGGAGTCGCGGTTGTAGCGATAGGTGAACAGCTTCTGCCTAAATACAAACTCCGGCGTGAGGAACTCATCAATGAAGGTCACATCATTGTAGAGCTTGCGGATTTCGAAAATCTTCTGGCGGCCTAAGCCGAGCTTACGGTCCCAGTTGCGCCGCTCGGCAATGTCGTCGCACTCTTCATACTCTTTGCCAAAGCGGCCCGTGTTCCAGCGTTCTTCGACATCGCGCAGCAGTTCCAAGCCGAGCTTGTACGGATTGAGCCGCCCGCTACCGGTTGCCACCACACCGCTATGCAGATCGGCAAAACTGATGATCTCAGATGGCTCGACGGCGCGTTTGGTCATAATCTCGCTATGCCAGAAGCTATTGTGATTGATGAAGCCATGCGCGGCGTAGCGGTGGCTCTGGCGCACCGAAATATCGTATACGGGGGCGCGGCGGTGTTCAATCGCCACCACCTCATCCGTCCACTCCAGCCACTCTGCCGCCGAGTCGGTACTACCGGTGCGCGGCTCTCGCGCATCTGCGGCGAGCAGTGCGGCAAAGCGAGCGGTAGCGGCAGCATCAAGCGTGACTGCCCATTGATTGTTCGCCGGATCGGTGCAGGTGCGGGCCCCGAAGATACCCAGATTGAGCAGCAGCAGGTGCAGCGTGCGGCTATCCTGCGCGGTGAGCGATGCAACGATGAGGCTAGCGGCGGTAGGGCTAGCGTGAGTGGCGACATATGCCCGCAGATAGGCGAGCACCACTGAGCGTGGCGAACGCAACACTTCAGCCGGAATTGTCGTCTGTGGCACTGCCCCCCACTGCACCGCAAGGGCCTCATCGAGCAGCTGCGGCTCGACACACACCGCCATAGTGCCGGATGCGGTGGCAGCGGCTGTAGCAGCGACAGCAGCCACAGGCGTAGCGAGCGGAGCGGAAGCGAGGCGAACATACTCGCGGGGCCACAGATCGCCGCCACCACACACCAGCAACGGATCGCCGAGCTGGAGCTGATCGAGACGCACCCACGTCTGTTGATCGGGTAGCAAAAGACGGTGATTGACTGACCCCTCTAGCTCCAAGCCATGCCGCGTGCGGATGGACACCGTGTTGCGCTCGGCGAGGATCGCCCAATCGTAGATCGGCTGTAGGCCTTGCCCATCGGCAACCTGCAATGGGCCGCGATGCTGCACCGTTGCGATCACCTGCTCAATCGGCAGCATGCCCTGATCGGTGTAGAGCAATGTGCCCGCCACCACACACGCCCAGCCTTCATTGAGGATTTTGGTCATGCCCTGCGGGGCGAAGTAGTAGGCTTCGTCGCGGATAATTTCGAGGATCGTGTGCTGCCAGCGTTCGAGCGGCGCATAGTTGAGCAGGAACAGCAGAATATCCTTCTGCGGGCTGACGGGAAACCGTTTCTGGTTGGCCCGCTCTTGATCGAGCTGCTGGCGTTGGCGATCCAGAAAATCAGGCGGGTTGATATATTCGCGCATATACTCGCGCTCAACCTTCAGCCCACGCACTGGCTCTTCATCCTCAGTCTCAGCCTCAAGCAACGGCTCGGTATAGGTGGCATCGGGGCGTTTGATGTAGGGCGCGTGGTAGTCAATCAAGTTATCGAGCGAGAGGCAGGTATCGATGAAATTTTCGACCACATCATAACCCTGCCGCTCGATAATCCGATGGATGCGAGCAGCGTGGTTGGCCATCTCGTCCAGCATCTTGCGATTGGTATGGGCAAACCACATGTTGTGCTTGAAGAAATCTACGTGAGCACACACATGGGCCATCACCATTTTCTGGGTCACGGTTTCGTTACCTTCGAGCAGATAGGCATACGAAGGATCGGTGTTAATCACCATTTCATAGATCGTGCTGCCCTGCCAGATATGACCTTTGAGCAGTTGGTCATATTCCATCCCGAACCGCCAGTGGGGGTAGCGCGTAGGGAACCCGCCAAAGGCGGCCGTCTCATAGAGCGTGCGATAGTCCAGCACCTCATAGATGATCGGAAAGAAATCCAGCCCATACGCACGGGCATAGGCTTCAATCTGTTCTTGGGCCTGTGCAAGGTGCGGGGGCAAGCGGGTATTTCTCATCAGCTGTCCTTCGTGATTCAGGCAGGCAGCCAGCAACGCGGCTAGCGACCCTTGCCGAGAAACTCTTTGATTGCATCGTAAATGTCGTCACGGTCAGCAATTTCACTGACCACAAGGCGGTCGTCGTTCCCCAAGTATTCTTCCAGATCGTGGGCAAAGCGGCCGGAGCCATAGAGTGAGCGCACTTGCCCATAGCAGAACAGGTTGACTTTGGGGAGTAGTTCGCTCTTGAGCAGCTCAACACATTCACGGGTATCGCCGCCGCCCCAGTTATCGCCATCGCTGAAGTGGAACAAGTAGATATTCCATTCGGCGGCGGGGTAGCGTTCGTCTATCATACGGTTGCAGAGCTTGTAGGCTGCCGAGATTTTAGTGCCGCCGCCTTCACGCAGGTGGTAGAAGGTTTCCTTGTCCACTTCCTTCGCGGCTGCATCATGCACAATGTAGCGAATGTCAATCTCGCGGTATTGCGAACGGAGCCACGTTTCGATCCAGAAGGCGGTGATCCGCACGAGTTCTTTCTGCTCGGTGCCCATCGAGCCAGAGACATCCATCATGTAGATGATAACGGCGTTGCTCTCCGGTTGCAGCACCTCTTTCCACGAACGGAAGCGCATATCATCGCGGATCGGAATCACCACCGGATCGGCGGCGTTATAATCGCCGGCCACGATCTGGCGGCGCAGGGCTTCGCGGAAGGTGCGCTTGAAGTGCCGCAATGTATCGGGCCCGGTGCGGCGAATGCCACTGTAGCGATCCTTCTCAGCGATGATTGTCTTCTTGCCCTTGGGCTTAATGTTGGGCAATTGCAGCTCCTCACCAAGAATCTGGGCCAGCTCGTCAAGGGTAATATCCACCTCCAACACGTGCTGGCCCGGCTCGCTGCCGGCCTCACCTGCACCCTCTTGCCCATCGCCCCGTGCAATCGGATCGCCGACATTTCCATCGCCTTGCCCTACGCCGCCGCCTTGCTTGGAGCCGTAGCGGAAGTGCGGCAGATCAATCTGGGGCAAGGGAATGCTGACGTAGCGTTTGCCTTGCCGCCCGATCAGCTCACCCTGCGACATATACTTGCGCAGGTCTTTTTTTACCCGCCCACGTACAATTTCGCGGAAGCGGTTGAGATCACGGTCTGCTCGTTGCATGGCTCTATCCTTGTAGCTGGGCGATTACGCCGCAGCAGGTCTATCTCCTCTTGGGCGGGCGGCGACCTTTCCGGCAGCAGCACCGTATGATCATCACGCAGCTAGCGGCGATTAGCGTGCGTGTGCTACCGCAATACAACCACCCAGTGCGGCCTGTGATCAAGGCGGATGGTGATTGTCGTGATACCGGATTGGGCTAGGTTCCCCGCAATGATCGTCTGTACGATGAGCTGGAGCGGCACAGGCCGCACACCCACCCCGTACAAGCTAACACAGAGCCACCCGATGATGCGGGTGGCTCCGCGCCGCAATGCACCAACTAGTTACTTGCGGTCGCGGGTATCCCCACGCGCAAAGATGCTGGCAACGTAGTTCAGCACGTCGGTGGCACTCTGCTCGTTGTAGCCAAAGTCGCGCACCAAGCGAGCTTTGACGACATCAATCTTCTCTTGGGTATCCTTGTCAATCACCTGCGAGACCAGCGAAGTCAGCTTGATGCTATCTTTCTGATCCTCGAAGAGCTTCAGCTCAAGGGCTTTGTGCAGCCGCTCGTTCGTGCGATAGTCGAAGGTTTTGCCCTCAATTGCCAGTGCCCCAATATAGTTCATGATCTCGCGGCGGAAGTCATCCTTGCGTGATTCAGGGATGTCTATCTTCTCCTCGATGCTCCGCATCAAACGTTCGTCGGGTTCCTCATACTGGCCTGTGTATTTATTGCGGAGCCGTTCGCGCTGGGTGTAGGCCTTGATGTTATCAATGTAGTTAGCACACAGCCGTTTAATCGCCTCTTCATCAGCACTGATCGCCCGTTGCACTTCGTTCTTCACAATCTCGGTGTACTCCTCGCGCACCAGCGAGAGCAGGTCGCGGTAGCGGCGGCGGTCTTCCTCATTCGTCACAAGGGCGTGGTTCTTCAGCCCCGTCTCCAGCTCGGTCAACACCATAAAGGGATTGATGTAGCCTTCTTCTTGGAAGGCTACCAGCGCATTGCTGATCTTGTCTTGCACATAGCGCGGGCTGATCCCTTCCATACCCTCGCGTTGCGCTTCTTTACGGAGTTCCTTGATATTGTCTTCAGTAAAGCCGGGCAACGATTTGCCATTGTACAGCTTGAGCTTCTGCATCAAGGTCAGGTTGGGCTTCTTGGGTTCTTCGAGGCGGGTCAGCACAGCCCACATAGCGGCCATCTCCAGCGTATGCGGGGCGATATGCACGCGCACCCGCTCTGGGTTAAAGTCGCGCTCGTAGATGCGAACTTCGTCACGCAGGCGGGTAATGTAGGGAATGTCTATTCGCACCGTGCGATCTTTGAGGGCTTCCATAAACTCGTTATTTTCGAGGCGGCGATATTCCGGCTCATTCGTGTGCCCAATAATCACTTCGTCAATGTCGGTCTGGGCAAACTTCTTGGATTTAATCTTGTGTTCTTGCGACGCGCCGAGCAGGTCGTACAGAAAGGCCACATCGAGCTTAAGCATCTCGATGAACTCGATAATCCCACGATTGGCAATGTTGAACTCGCCGTCGAAATTGAACGCACGGGGATCGCTATCGCTACCATACAAAGCAATCTTGCGGTAGTTGATGTCACCGGTTAGTTCCGTTGAGTCTTGGTTCTTCTCATCCTTTGGTTGGAACGTGCCAATTCCAATCCGATCCTGCTCGGAGAAGACAAGGCGGCGCACCCGCACATGGCGGATCACCTTCGTCCAGTCACCATTGTAGCGGCGCATCAATTCGCTGAAGTGGTAGCGGCTGACGGGGCTGAGATCGCCGCGAATCTGGACATGGTCGGTATAGGGGCGGCCTTCATTGAGGCGGGCGAGGAATTGCGGTCGCACATCTTTGGGGATCAGCTGAAGCGGCTCAGCGTGCATGGGGTCTTTCTCCCAATCGGACTCTTTGACTAGCCCAGCTTCAATATCCTCATAGTTCCCCAAATACCAATCAAAGGTATAGAGTGCCCCTTCCTCAGTGCGCGTGTAGTATTCCAAGCCCCGCTTCAGGCGGCGCACGATGGTACTTTTGGCACTACCTACCGGCCCGTGCAGCAGCAGCACGCGCTTCTCAGTGCCGTAGCCTTGCGCGGCTCCCTTGAAGAAATTGACGAGGCGCATCAGCGAGATTTCTAAGCCAAAGATCGCATCTTCCGCATCAAACGTGGGAGCCGAGAAGAAACGATAGCGGATCAGGCGTTTCTTCGCATCCATAAATTCTTCCGTGCCATACGACATGATCATGTCATAGACGCGCTGGAACGCATTGCGGGTAATCTTCGGGTTGGCCGCAACCAATTCAAGATAATCGGCGAACGTTCCTGTCCAGTTAAGTTGCTGGAAGCGCTCCCGATCTTGCAGGTCGCCAACGTACTGAAGCAGGCTTGCGCCATCGAGCGTTGTTGTCATGGGTATCTATCCTTCTTCTGAGGCACTGGTAACATAGGGCGGCACCGCAAACGATGGCCCCATGCCAACCGATGGCCGCTTGCCAGCGCGGGACAGAACGTCTCGCAGCGGGCAACCTCTGCCAGTGCCGGAATGCCAAGTTGCTAACGTGCAGATAGTTTTCTCATCCTTACTGGCATGAACGCTGGTATGCATCTGAGTTGGGCAATCCAGTGTTGCCCGTGCGCCCTATCCATAGCCAAGAGATGCGACTATACAGCTTTACGTTTACACGGAGTTAAGTTATTACGAGGAGAATCTGGGTGCCTATAGTCTGCGTAAAATTATAGCAATCTTTGCAACCAGCGTCAAGGCACTGGGCTGACAATTCGCACAATTTTTTTGTTGCCGTGTCTGTGCAAAATCAGCATTGCGGCGAACAGAAGAGCCGTACCAGCGGCACGGCTTGCTGCTCACGTTAACGGCGACCGACACACCCCACCGGTTGACTTAGGCGACCTGCGGCGCGGCATACAGGCGCAGCAGGCGGCTCAGAACCCCCCGCAATTCGCCACGCGGGATGACCATATCTACCATGCCGTGTTCGAGCATAAACTCGGCGGTTTGGAATTCAGGCGGCAGCTTCTCGCGGATCGTCTGCTCGATCACCCGCTTGCCCGCGAAGCCGATGCTTGCGCCCGGCTCGGCAATGATAATATCCGCCACGGAGGCATACGAAGCCGTCACGCCGCCATAGCACGGGTCAATCAAGAGCGAGATATGGGGCTGACGCACGGCGGCAAGGCGCGTAAGGGCAACGCTGATTTTGGCCATTTGCATCAGTGAAATCAAGCCTTCCTGCATGCGTGCCCCCCCACTACGATTGATCGTCAGCAGCGGGAGGCCATGTTTGGCCGCACGCTCAGCGGCGCGGGTCATCTTCTCGCCGTAGACGCTCCCCATCGAAGCCCCCATAAAGCTGAAGTCGCAGATAGCCAGAGCGAGGGGTAGCCCTTCAATTGTACCCACCCCACTCAGTACGGCTTCGTTCAGCCCCAGCTTCTCTTGGGTCTGCTTCAGCTTTTCGCTGTAGCTCACATCGAGCGACACAAACCCTAAGGGATCATTGGGGAGCAGATCGGAGTCGTGCTCCTCGAACGAAGCTGGATCAAGCAGGAAGAGCCACTCCTGCGAACTAATCCGATGGTGGTAGCCACATTTAGGACACACCTTATAGTTATCTTCTAGTTCGCGGGTGTACACAATCTCGCCACAAGCTGGACATTTGATCCACATATTGTCGGGAATTTGCGGATCGGAGCGAAACTCTGCGGAGAAGGTCTTACGGGTAAGCCGAAAAAAATCTTGCATCGTTTTGGCCTTTGATTGAGCTTTTTATGATTTCTCGTGTTTCGCTCATTATACCACAGAATCATGGGCGAGAACGTTTGCCAATGCCACCGCTTCAGCCCTCTGCCGCCTGCCATCGTGCGAATGTGTGCTACAATAATGCCGGTATTACGCTACCGCTCACACCGAAGCCAACCAACGGCGCATGTCGTACAGCTGCACTGCGGCAGCAATACCATCCGCTTTGAATCGTGTTGGTATGTTTTTCCGTTGAGAGGAACAAAGGAGTACAACTATGGAAGGGCTTATCGGCATGCAAGGGATCGCCATTTGGGTGACACTCGCAGTGGCATTAATCGGCATTGCCTATGCGTTTGTGCTGCGTGGACAAGTCTTAGCACAAGATAAAGGTACACCCCGCATGCAGGAGGTGTGGGGCTTTATCAAAGAGGGCGCGAACGCCTACCTCAGTCAACAGTTTCGCACGATTGTTATTCTGATTGTGATCCTCACGATTGTACTCGGGGCAAGTGTGCTGTTTGTTCCGCCCACGCCCGAAGCTGAAGAACGCTTTGGTGCCGCGGCAACCGTCTGGATTGCCGTTGGGCGGGCGGTCTCCTTCCTGATGGGCGCGATCTTCTCCTACCTTGTGGGCTACGTCGGCATGCAGGTGGCCGTCGAGGGCAACGTGCGCGTTGCAGCAGCTTCAACCAAAGGCTATAACCCAGCCTTGCAAGTCGCCTACAAATCCGGCGCGGTTACCGGCATGCTCGCGGTGGGCTTGGGCTTGTTCGGCGCAGTGCTGATCTTCATCATCTTCGGCATTGCCGCCCCCGATGCCTTGCTGGGCTTTGCCTTCGGAGCCTCACTGATCGCCCTCTTTATGCGCGTGGGCGGGGGCATCTACACCAAAGCCGCCGACGTGGGAGCCGACCTTGTGGGCAAGGTTGAGGCAGGCATCCCAGAAGACGATCCGCGTAACGCTGCGGTAATTGCCGACCTTGTGGGTGACAATGTGGGCGACTGTGCGGGCATGGCAGCCGATGTGTTCGAGAGCTTTATGGTCACGATTGTCTCGGCTCTGATCCTTGGCGTGGTCGTGGCCGATCTGGCCAGCGGCGCAATGGGCGATGGCCAGTATGACCTGCGCTTCGTGGTCTTCCCCTTGCTGCTCGCCGCCATCGGCTTGATTGCCTCAATCATCGGCAACAACACCGTGCGGACTACCGAAGAAAAGCGCAACGCCCTCGGCGTAATGACCCGCGGCTTCTACACCGCCGCCGCCGTCTCGATTGTTGGGTTCGTCGTGGCTACGGTCCTGCTAATGCAAGACCCACAGACTGGCGCGATTGATTGGCGGCCCTTTATGGCTGCAAGCACCGGTATTTTGCTCACCGCGGCCCTCGATTATATCACCAAGTACTACACCTCGACCAAGTTTGGGCCCGTGCGCGAAGTTAGCCGCGCTTCCGAGTCGGGGGCAGGCACGAATGTGATCGCGGGCTTGGCACTCGGTATGGAGTCCAGTGTGTGGACTGTCCTCACGATTGGCGCGGCGATCTTCTCAAGCGTGCTGATTTACGGCAATGAGGGCTTCGGCTTCGTGCTCTATGGGGTCGCCCTGATCGGCATCGGGATGCTCACCCTAGCAGGCAGCATCCTCTCGATGGACAGCTTTGGGCCAATCTCGGACAATGCCAACGGGATTGGCGAGATGTCCGGCTTGGATAAGAACGCCCGCAACGTAATGGACGATCTGGATGCCGTTGGCAACACCACCAAAGCTGTTACCAAAGGCATCGCCATTGGCTCAGCGGTGATTGCCTCAGTGGCCTTGTTCGGCTCCTTCCTCACCGATGTCGGGCGGGTGCAGATTCAGCTTGGTGTGCCCACGCTCGAAAGCCTGAACATTGCCAATCCACAGGTCTTCATTGGCTTGCTCGTGGGCGGGGCCGTACCGTTCCTCTTCTCGGCCCTCGCCATCCGAGCGGTGTCGCGGGCCGCCATCATGATCGTCAATGAGGTGCGCCGCCAGTTCCGTGTGCCGGGCGTGATGGAAGGTACCGTCCTGCCCGACTATGCCCGCGCTGTGGCGATCTCTACCACTGCGGCCCAAAAGGAGCTGCTCAGTCTCGGCATCATTGCCGTGCTTACGCCCGTCCTTGTCGGCTTCCTGCTCAATGTTGAGGCCCTTGGCGCATTCTTGGGCGGGATCATTGTGGCTGGGCAATTGATGGCCGTCTTCCAATCGAATGCCGGCGGCGCGTGGGACAATGCCAAGAAGTACATCGAAGAGGGCAACCACGGGGGCAAACACTCCGAGCCACACAAGGCAGCCGTGGTCGGTGATACGGTGGGCGATCCCCTCAAAGACACCTCCGGTCCTGCGCTGAACCCGATGATTAAAGTGATCAACCTTGTTGCCTTGATCGTCGCCCCGATTGTCGTAACGGTACGCCCCGTCGGTGAGCCAATCGGGATCATCACTGCCATTGTGATGCTTGTGCTTCTCGGTGTATTGGTGTGGGCCATCTGGCAGAGCAAGCGCGAAGTCGGCTCCAGCATCACCCAACCCGAATCGCGGGCCGCTGGCAGTCGCGCCTAACTCCACCTTAGCGGAGCGGCCTACCGCACACAAACCACGCAGACCATGAAGAACACGAAGGAACTACACGCTTGCGGTACAGCACCGATCCATCGGTCCGACAGGCTATCTACGTAAACAAACGATAGACTGCTTGACTACGATAGTTTTTTCATGCTTGGTGTTCTTCGCGCCCTTCGCGGTCTTCGTGGGTTGCACAGAGAAATGCTATGGTGGCGATTGAACAACTCCGCGCAGTAGCCCAACAGATCGCGGCGGCAACCCTTGCCGCCGATGATTCGCTGTTCACCCCGAATACGCCGCTGTGGACACCAGCGAACCTTGCTGCGCTTGCTCACGTGCTCGAAACGCCGCGCAAAGCCAGCCTGCTTAGTATGGAAGCCGAACTGCGCCAGAGCCTCGCCACTTCCGCGCCGCAGCTGCTCCAACTCGCCGCCGAACTGCTCTATATGGTGCTGCTGCTCGCGTGGATTGAGCCAGCCTATGCCAAACGTGCCCCCCTACATGCGCTCGATGTAGCCATCCCTAGCCCGCTTGCCGCCGCCCTCACAGCCGCCCTAGACCCCGTGCCACCCGATTTCCTGCACGGGCGACGCGCCGCCTGCCTGATCCTGCTCACAGCCCTACAGGCGTGGAAACAGTTGCCGCCGGACGATCAAAAACGCCTATTGTCCGATGCGTGGGGCTTCAAGCTGTGGCTGTGGCAACTCCTGCCCGAACGCGAACAACCCATGCGCGAGGCGTTGCTGTTTTTCGCGCACCCGCAGAGCTTCACCCCGTTGCTCTCGCAGAGCCACAAGCAGCAAGCCGCCGCCGCTTACGCCGCCTACCTGAGCCACCCGACCAGCGACGTGGATCAGCAACTTGAGCAGATTTGCCGCACCTACCTTGCCCACCATCAGCACCTGCCCGATCTGCTCAATACCACCGCGCCGCCACCGCTTTCCGAAAGCGAAGCTAGTGCAACTGCACTGCCTGCACGCCCGCCCCAGCCCATCCACACCCGCCAGAGTGTCAGCGACCTGCCCCTGCCCCATCTCGCCGCCGATCTGCTCGCTGAGCGGATTGCCCTCATCCAACAGCAGCTGCTCGTAGATCGTACCACCCTGCTGCGTATCTACCGCGCCCTTGTGGGCGGCCAACACGTGATCCTGACCGGACCGCCCGGCACTGGCAAAACCCTGCTGGCAACGCTGTTGCCGCGGATCCTCTGGCGCGACGACCGCACCGGCCTTGATGGCTATGCGGCAGAGCCAATCACGGCGACCGAAGATTGGAGCGTGCGCCACTTGCTGGGCGGGATCGTGCCGCGCATTCATCAGCACAATGGCACAGCCCGCATGCTCTACAGCGTGCAGCACGGCTACCTTGCCCGCGCCGTCCTTGCCAACTACGCGGGCTATACCGGTGCTAATGTCCCCACCAGCTTTGCCCGCCAACCCTACACTGATCCGCATGGACAACGCTGTCGTGGCTGTTGGCTGGTGATTGATGAACTGACCCGCGCCCCGATAGATGCGGCCTTTGGCAGTATGTTGACTAGCTTAGGCGGGCAACGCCACCCGCTGCCGATCCCCACCGATGCGGGCGAGGTAGCCGTGCCATTGCCCCGTGATTTCCGCATCATCGGCACAATGAACAGCTTTGATCGGCACTTCCTGCACCAGATCAGCGAAGCCCTGAAACGCCGCTTCGTGTTCATTGATCTCCTGCCGCCGCCACGCCACCTTGCCGCCGCCGAGCAGGGCATTGCCCTCTACCGCGCCCTCGCGCACCTGCATACCCACGGCATGCCCCAGCTCGCGCTCGATGCCGATGCAGGCCACGCAACGCTCGCGGGAGTGATCACGGTGCAGCGCGAGGCGGTCATTGATCGCACCGCCGCCCTCACGCAGATGTGGCACGTGCAGCCCGCCGATGCTACGGTGGCGGCTGTGCTGGATACCTTCTGGCACTGCTTTACTGCGATTCGGGTCTACCGTGCGCTGGGCACAGCCCAAGCCCAAGCGGTGTATATCGCCCTGCTCACCGGCTATCAGAGTGGCTTCGACTGGCAAACCGCCCTCGACACTGCGCTGGCCGATGTGCTGGCCGACCAGCTGCAACTGCTCGCCCCCGACGAACTGCGCGTGCTGCATGCCGTCCTCACTAGCGATGATAACGATCAGGCAGTGGCGCAGGTACAAGCTATCCTGCCCGATCTGCCGCCCACCCGCCAACAGGCCCATGCCGCCCGCCTTGCTGCCGCCGCTCCGCCCACCAACCCACACAAAGCGCACCTTGCGAGCCTGCTTACCGCACCGGCACTGCGCGAGGTGTTTGCCCTCCGCCCACGCCCGATCACTCTCGCGGGCGGGCTATTCGCGCAACGCTTGGCGGGCTTCGTGGAGATGGGCGGAATGTAGGGGGCGGGGGCAGGTTTCAGGTGTTAGGGGTTAGGGGCTAGGTGACGGGCGAGGCAGACCACGAAGACCACGGAGAACGCGACGAACACGAAGACCACGAAGGGAATGATGGACAGGGGTGTAGCTTCTAGTCTGCTCTGCCCCCTGTCACCTGTCGCCTAACCCCTGTCACCTAACACCTGTCACCTAGCACCTACCCATTCAGGAGCTGGCGCAGCACGTATTGCAGAATCCCGCCATGCTGGTAATACAGCACCTCTTGCGGCGTATCAATCCGTACTGTCGCGGTGAACTCTTTGACGCTGCCGTCGCTGCTGGTGGCCCGCACCTGCACGCTACGCCCATTGGCAAAGCCGGTGGCAATGCCATCGCTCAGGCCAATCACATCAAACGTCTCGTGCCCGCTCAAGCCTAAGCTCGCAACATGCTCGCCCTCGCGGAACTGCAACGGCAGAATGCCCATGCCCACCAGATTGGAGCGGTGAATGCGCTCGTAGCTCTCGGCAATCACGACGCGCACGCCCTGCAACGCGGGGCCCTTTGCGGCCCAGTCACGGCTCGAACCGGAGCCGTACTCCTTACCCGCCAGCACTACCAACGGCGTACCATCGGCTTGGTACTTCATCGCAGCATCATAAATGGACATGACTTCACCCGTCGGGAGATAGGTGGTGTAGCCGCCTTCCGTGCCGGGCGCGAGCTTGTTCCGCAAGCGCACATTCGCAAAGGTACCGCGCATCATCACTTCATGATTGCCACGCCGCGAGCCGTAGGAGTTGAACTCGGCTTTGCTAATCCCGCGTTCCTGCAAATACAAGCCTGCGGGCGAATCGGCTTTGATGCTCCCAGCCGGCGAGATATGGTCAGTTGTGACACTATCGCCCAGCACAGCGAGCACCCGTGCCCCCGCAATCTCTGGCACACGGGCGGGCGGCTCAAGCGGCATGCCCTCAAAATAGGGCGGCTGCTTGACATACGTCGAGTTCGGGTCCCACGCATAGCGATCCCCGTCAGGCACATCCAGTGCATTCCAGCGTTCGTTGCCCGCATACACTTCGGCATACGTCTCTTTGAACATCTCGGAGCGCACCGACTGCTCCATCACTTGACTGACTTCGCGCTGCGTGGGCCAGATGTCCTTCAGATAAACCGGATTGCCATCTGCGCCAATGCCGATTGGCTCGGTCAGAATATCGGCATCCACCCGCCCGAACAAGGCATAGGCCACGACAAGCGGCGGCGACATCAGGTAGTTAGCCCGCACTTCGGGATGGATCCGCCCCTCGAAGTTGCGATTGCCCGACAGCACCGATACCGCCACAAGATTCCCCGCGTGGATGGCTTCGGATACCTCCTCTGGCAGCGGCCCCGTATTGCCGATGCAGGTGGTGCAGCCATAGCCAACCGTGTTGAAGCGCAACTGATCGAGATACGTATCAAGTCCAGCGTGGCGCAGGTACTCTGTCACCACCTTCGAGCCGGGTGCAAGCGAAGTCTTGACCCACGGCTTGGTGTGCAAGCCACGCTCAACCGCATTCTTGGCCAACAAGCCCGCCGCCACCATCACCGATGGATTCGAGGTGTTGGTGCAGCTGGTGATCGCCGCCACCACCACCGAGCCGTGATGCAAGGTGTACTCATCGCCTTCGATCACGGTCTTAGCGGAGGTGGCGGGGCTAGCCGCCAGATCATCGGGGAGTTGCACGCTGGCCACATCTGCCGGATTGATGATGCTCGGCAGAGCGGCCTTGAACGACGAACTGACATACGGCAACTCCACCCGATCCTGCGGGCGGCGCGGACCGGCCACGCTCGGCTGCACTGTGCCCAGATCAAGGTGGAGCGTATCGGTGTATTCGGCTTCGGGTGTATCGGCGGTGTGGAACAAGCCCTGCGTTTTGGCATACGCTTCCACCAGTGCCACCCGCGCCTCTGAACGCCCACTGAAGCGCAGGTAGCGCAGCGTCTCTTTGTCAATTGGGAAGATGCCACAAGTTGCACCGTATTCAGGAGCCATATTTGCAATCGTCGCCCGATCTGCAAGGGGCAGATTGGCTAAGCCGGGCCCGTAGAATTCAACAAACTTGCCGACCACGCCCTTCTTGCGGAGCATCTCCGTCACCGTCAGCACAAGGTCGGTGGCCGTTGCGCCTTCCGGTAGTTGCCCCGTCAGGCGGAATCCAATCACGTGCGGCACCAGCATCGAAACCGGTTGGCCCAGCATCGCGGCTTCAGCTTCGATTCCCCCGACCCCCCAGCCGAGCACTCCTAGCCCGTTGATCATCGTTGTATGCGAGTCAGTACCAACGAGGGTATCGGGGTAGGCACGCGGCAACGTAAAGCCTGCATTGCCGTCCATCTCATCCGTCGAGAAGACCACGCGGGCGAGGTACTCAAGGTTGACTTGATGCACAATGCCAGTTTCAGGCGGCACAACCTTGAAGTTCTGGAACGCTCGTTGGCCCCAGCGCAGGAAGGTGTAGCGTTCCTGATTGCGCTCGAATTCGCGCTCGGTATTGTAAAACATGGCCATTGACGAGCCAAACGCATCCACTTGTACCGAGTGGTCAATCACTAACTCGACCGGCTGAAGCGGATTGATGCGCTTCGGATCGCCGCCCATCGCCGCCATTGCATCACGCATTGCCGCGAGGTCTACCACTGCGGGCACGCCAGTGAAGTCTTGCAGGATCACGCGAGCCGGCGTGAAGGCAATCTCGCGTTCGGGCGTGGCTTTGGGGTTCCAATTGGCGAGATAGGTAATATCATCGGCTGTGACACTCCGGCCATCTTCGGTACGCAGCAGATTTTCCAACAAGATACGGAGTGAATAGGGCAGGCGGCTGAGGGTGATACCGGCCTGTTCGAGGGCAGTGAGGCGGAAGATTTCGTATTCCTGATCGCCTACGCGCAACGTTGAGCGTGCGCCAAAACTGTTCATAGTCTCTCTCCTTGCTCTTCGGTACAACGTCGTGGATGCCGCCCAACTCTGTGTCACCGAGCTTGCGACGGTGCAGACGCGGCAGACCAAACCCCGATTGCGAGGGGTTTTAGATAAGAATGATTATAGCATAGGTAGCGACACACAGGGACGAGTAAGTCACCTCTAGCGCAAGACGGCTATCCGTGCTATGCTATCGCTGATAACCGGCGTGGCTGATTATCCCTGATTGATTTGGATCTGTGCGAAATGAGGGACAAGCGTGGATTGGTTGACGATAGTGCTGTTTGTGTTAGGCTTGGGGCTACTGGTTGGCGGCGCAGAGCTACTGGTGCGTGGGGCATCAAACTTAGCTGCGGCAGTCGGCATCTCGCCGCTTGTGATCGGCTTGACGGTCGTCTCTTTTGGCACAAGCTCACCCGAACTTGCCGTGAGCTTGCAATCCGCTATCGCTGGGCAGCCGGCATTAGCACTGGGCAATGT
>CALCJV010000102.1 GCA_937967405.1 uncultured Chloroflexales bacterium
TGAGTTCTTGCCCGGCTTTCTCTTTGGGATCAGCGCGAGCCGCGTGAAAGAAGCACACCGCGCAACCATCATTCGCTACCAAGAAGAGTGCTTCCGCGTGCTGTGGGAAGCGTTCAAGCCGCACATCTTGCGTGAGGAGACCGCGCTCGCGGCAACCGATAGTGACCCAGCGATCCAAGAGTTGCAGCGCATTGCCGAGATGGGGCGGGCCATTGCCCAGATGGCCGAGCAGCAGATCGAGCTGCAACGCCAGCAGCAGGCCCTCACACAACGCATAGACAAGGCGGGGCGGGTGGTGCGTGGCATGCAGCTTGACATCGCCGATATTCAGGTGCGGCTGGGCAGCGTCGAAGACAAACTGCACCCGCACGCCTATATCACCGACGAGCAGGCGGCGCACGTCTCGCAGCTGGTCAAGTCCCTCGCGGAGCTGCTGGGTGAGCAAGATCGCAGCAAGAACCACTATCAGGGGGCAGGTGTCAGGTATCGGGTGCTAGGTGTCAGGGCAGGAACACATACCACGAAGAACACGAAGAACGCGAAGAGCACGAAGGGGGGTCAGGGGTCAGGGATCAGGTGCTAGGTGTTAGGTGGCAGGTGCTAGGTGGTAGGGGGCAGGGGGCAGGGGGGCAGGGAAGGCAGGGCACAGGGGACGCGAAGGGCGCGACGTGATAGGAGGGAGCCAATACAATGAGCGACAAGCCACAGATCGAAGTGCTTGAGGAGCGGTGGGTCGAGTTCTACGATGATACGATCCTCGCCGTGCTAGTGCGGATGGATGGCGAACTTGCGGTGCTTGTCCCGGTGCGGCAGATATGCACGGTACTGCAAATCAATTGGGATGGTCAACGGCAGCGCATTATGCGTGATGATGTCCTCAGCACCTGCACGGTTAAAGTAACCGTGCAGATCCCCCCTGATCTGCAACGCCGGGCCCATGTGTGTTTGCCGCTCGACTACCTGCACGGCTGGCTGTTTGGGATTACTACGTCCCAAGTCAGTGAGCCATATCGGGAACGGATCAAACGCTATCGCCGTGAGTGCTTTCGGGTTTTGTCGGCGGCATTTCAAGCTGACCTGCTGCTGCCCGACACAAGCACCACGCCGCCCGCCGCGCCGCCCACTGTCGAGCAAGGTCTGAGCCTCACGCAGATTGCGGATTTGGGGCGGGCGATCACGCAGATGGCCGAGCAGCAGCTCGCCCTCGAAGGGCGCGTGGATGCGACACACGCGCTAGCCACAGATGCTCAAGGACTTGCCACCCACGCCCACGCTCGGCTCGACAAAGCGGCGGAGGTAATCCGCGCCTTGCAGCGACGTACTGCTACGCTTGAAGACAAGCTGCACCCGCACGCTTACATCACCGACGAGCAGGCGGCGCACATCGCCCAGCTAGGTGTCAGGTGCTAGGTGTCAGGTGTTAGGTGTCAGGGTGCGAAAGATGGTGGATGGTAGGGGGTGGGGGCAGCCCGCTTCAGCGGGCTTGAGTACGTAGCCGCCGGATTGATTCGGCGGCGGCGGGGAGCGTAGTGGTGGCGCAGTGGCGCGGCTCGGTGGCGGGCGGGGTGGGGTAGGGGCGAGGTGGTAGGGGGCGGGCAGTGGAGATGGGTAGGGGGCAGGGGCAGGGGGCAGGGCAGAACACATACCACGAAGGGCACGAAGAGCACGAAGGGGCGCGGGCGACAGGGCGTGGAGACGGTGGCGCGGCTCGGCGGCGGGTGGGGCGAAGGAGGCGAGATACGCTATGGATGTCGCCGACATCACGCTTTCAGCCCAGTTTGTGGTATGATAGCCAAAAGGATCGTGTCTGGCTTCCGCCTGTGCATGCGATGGGGTAACCAATCACGAGGAAGAAAGAGCTGCCATGAAACCTCTGACCGATCTCTGCATCCCGCGTGCGTCCGTTTTCCACGCCACACGCAGTAGTGGCGCACTCGATCTGAGCAACTTCATCGCTGCCCAGATTGACCCGCAGCACTTCTTCGCCGAGAACTACATCACCGCCGGGATGCGTCGCCTGTTTCTCCACGCCTTCCGCCGCTTCCTGCGCCAATCCGAGCAGGGCGTGTTTGTGTTGACCCAGCAGATGGGCGGCGGTAAGACCCACACCATGATTGCGCTCGGCTTGCTGGCCCAGCACCCCACCGTGCGCCAGCAGGTATTGGCGGAGATCCCTGAGATGCCCGACACGCATGCCCTCGGTTCGGTGCGCGTGATCGCCTTCAATGGGCGCGAGAGCGATGCCCCGCTGGGCATCTGGGGCACACTCGCAGCCCAACTCGGCAAGCAAGACCAGTTCAACGCCTACTACAGTCCGCTGCAAGCTCCCGGCCAAACGGCGTGGATCGAACTGCTGCGCGGCGATCCCGTCCTGATTCTGCTCGATGAACTGCCGCCCTACTTCGACAACGCCCGCGCACGGGCGATTGGCAATTCCGACCTCGCCCACGTCACCACGACGGCCCTCGCCAATCTGCTGGTGGCCGTGAACAATCAGGAGCTCGCCAACGTCTGCGTGGTCATCTCCGATCTGCGCGCCACCTACGAAGGCGGGAGCCAGCAGCTGAGCAAGGCCCTCGATACCTTGCAGCAGGAAGTCAAGCGGAGTGCGCTCCAGCTTGAGCCAGTGGCCATGAACACGGACGAAATCTATCACATCCTCCGCACCCGCCTCTTTGTGCAGCTCCCGCCCCTCGACGGCCCGGAGGTGCAGGCAATTGCCAAAGCCTACGCCGACGCGGTGCGGGATGCTCGCCAGATGGATTTGACCACGGCCAAGCCGGATGAGACCTACCGCCAGATTTGCGCTGCCTATCCCTTCCATTATGCCCTGCGCGATCTCTACGCCCGCTTCCGCGAGAATGAGGGCTTCCAGCAGACCCGCGGCTTGCTGCGCCTGATGCGGGCCCTCGTGGCCCGCCTGTTTGATCCGACAGATGGCCGCGCCGCCCAGCACTTCCTGATCCACGCCCACGATTTCGACTTGAACGACCGCGACACGCTGACGGAGATCACCGAAGTCAATCCCAAATTGGGCAATGCCATCGCGCACGACATCGCCTCGCAGGGCGGCAGCGTCGCCGAGCAGATTGATGCCGAACGGGGCACTCCCACCCCCGATGCACAGGATGCCGCCCGCCTGCTGCTCGTCGCCTCGCTGGCGAATGTGCCCAACGCCATCCGTGGGCTGAACCTGTCGGATACCATCCACTACCTCTGTGCGCCGCGCCGCGAGATTGCCCGCCTGCCCCGCGAGGTGCTGGAACCGCTGCAAAGCCGTGCGTGGTATCTGCACCCCGACACGCACGGGCGGTTGCTGTTTAAGGATCAGAAGAACCTGATTGCCGAACTGAATGACATCGCCCGCAGCTACGGGCGCGAACAATCGGCTCGTGAACTCCGCGCCTTCCTCAGCACCATTTTTATGCCCAAACGCAACGACTGCTACCAGCGCGTGCTGCCCCTGCCCGCCGTAGACGACATCCAGCCGGAGCAGGACAAGGTGCTGCTGGTGATTGTCGCGCCAGCACCCACCGGGGGCTTGCCGCCCGAAGTCAAGAAGCGGTACGATCTCCTCGATTATAAAAACCGCCTGCTGTTCCTCACCGGAACTCGTGCCCCCCTCGATAAGCTGTTGGATACCGCCGCTGAACTGAAGGCTATCCAGACGATCCTTGAGAACTTCAACGCCGAGAAAGTCCCTGAGACCGACCCCAATGTGGGGGCAGCCCGCGATCTGCACGACCGCATCCGCACGCGCCTGCTCTCGACCGCACGGGAAACCTTCACGATCCTCTCCTACCCTAGTCGTGGTGGCGAGCTGCGCCCCGCCGATTTCTCCATGAACTTCACCGACAACCACTACAACGGCGAAGACCAAATCCGGGCCACCTTGCGCGACAAGGAGAAATTCACGGAGGATATTGCCAGCGAGACCTTCCGCAAGAAGTGCGAGCAACGCCTCTTTACCCAGCAAGAGATGCCGTGGAGCGAGGTCCTGCGTCGGGCCGCCACCAACCCCGAATGGCCATGGCACCACCCCCGCGCCCTCACCGACTTGCGCGACCGGATGCTCGCGCAGGACTTCTGGCGCGAGCGGGGGACGCTCTTGGACAAAGGCCCCTTCCCGCCGCCCACCACCAGCGTGCACATCTGGCAACGCCACCGCGATCCCCAGACGGGCGCGGTGACGCTGGAGCTTCAGCCCGTGCATGGCGATACGATCCACTATGAAGATGAAGTTGGCGCGCTGGCCACCCCCGCCTCAGCGCGAGTGCTCACGCCGAATGCCTTTCTGACCACCGCGCTGGAGCTGTCGTTCATCTGTGTGGATTCGTCCGGCAACCACCCAACCGGCGCGGCTAAGACGTGGTACAATACCATCGAGGTGAAGCATCGCTTCTATCAAGATGGCAGCCAGTATCGGTGCGAACTCCAAGCCGTGCCCGATGCCCCCATCCGCTATACCACCGATGGCTCAGACCCGCGTGAACTCGGTGGCAGCTATACGGCTCCGTTCTTGATTGCGCCGGGCACCCGGCAGGTTGCGGCAGTCGCCGCGAAGGGCAACGTGCGCTCGGAGGTGCGCTACTTTCTGGTTCCTGAGAAGCCGGATGACGTGAGCGTTGACCGGCTCGCCCCAGCCACCTTGCAGCGCAAGCTCCGCACGCAGGTGACCGCCGATACCTTTACGACGCTGGCGTTGCTGACCAAGCACGCCGAAGCCGTCTCCGACATTCAAGCGACGGTGAGTTCTGCGGCGGGGCAGTTTGTCGAATGTGTCAGTAGCGCGAAGCTCCGCCTCACGCCCGCGCAAGTCGCGGACACCATCGCGTATCTGCGGGGCTTGCTCGGTAGCTCGCCCGATGGCGGGCAAGTCGCCTTGACCGTCGAACATGTGCATTTTGCCACTGGCCAGCACCTGCTGGATTGGGTGGCTGAAACCCGTACCACGCTGAAACCCGGCGAAGTCGAACAGGGAAAACCCAATCTATGAGCGCACCACTGATGACGAGCTTTGGCTTCAATCCGCAGGAATCCCAGCACCACTTTCTGGTGCGGATTCCCGCCCACAAAAAGCAGTGGGTCTCGATCTCTGAGCATCTGGAGTGGGCGCAGAACGATGCCATGCACGACCTGAACCTTGCGCTTGGGCGCGAAGACCACAAGGCGCGGGTGTTGCTGCCCTACCCCAAGTGGGCCGCGATTGCCGATGCCACCCGCGAGGAGTTCAACCGCCGCCTGCGCGAGCGCGGCCTGCGCCCCGCCCGCTGGCGCACGGGCGACAACCTGATTGAACGCTTGCTGGGCAAGGAGTTGGTGCTCTTGGCGTGGGCCATTGAAGATGCCGACCCCGCGCTGATCCCCGTCGCGCTTCAGAATTGGATCGGGCTAGCCGCCGAAGAACGCTGGTGGCTCTATACCATGACCAACGCCGCTACCGGCCACGCCATCACCGGGCGCGGGCGGGGTTGGCGCAAAGCCGTGCGCTTTGCCCTCACCGAGAATCCGATTGCCGCGCCGGTGACGTTGCCGCCCAGCTTGCCGGATTCCCTGTTTGCTGCTGATGCCGCCTTTGAGGATGGCTTGCGCGAGCGGGCCGTCGGCTATTCGGTGGAGCATCGCCATGCCGCCGATTAGCCGCCGCCCCCGCCGCTAGAAAGGGCCTCACCCCGTGCCCACCCCGCCCGCACCCTTCACGCCCTTTATTGCCACCCAGTTGCCGATCTCCAAGCTCTCCAAAGAGAGCTACAAAGAACGCACGGCCGGTCAAGGGCAACGCCTGACGGGCTTGGGCAAGTGGTGGGGGCGCAAGCCGCTGATCCTTGTGCGAGCCGCCCTGCTCGGCTTGCTGCTGCCCGCCACAGCTGACCCCCACGCAGATCGGGAGCTGTTCCTCAAGCTGCTCTGCATGGATGCCGCCGGGCTGTGGCAACGCAAAACCAAGTCAATTCCGCCCGATGTGCTGTACCAGTATCTTGCTGACGACGAACGTGCCGCGCTGTTTGAGCCGCCCGCCGCCCCCACCACTGCCCCCCCGCCGCGCCCCAAGCTCCGCGCCAGCCTCTCGCGCCAGCAGCAGGACGATCTCCAGCAGCGCGTGTTTGCGCGGATGTCCTATGATGATAAGCTCGACTATTGTGAACCGGCTGAACGGTTTCTCGAATTAAATGACCCCCACGCATGGGCCCAGATCAATGCGCGGCTCGGCACGCATGCCCGCAGCCTTGCCACCCTGCTGGCCGAACTCGGTGCGCGGCAGTTTGGGCATGTGCCGCGGGTCGGCGATGCCTTCTGTGGCGGGGGCAGCATCCCCTTTGAGGTTGCCCGCTGTGGCTGCTATGCCTATGCCTCCGATCTCAATCCGGTGGCGGCCCTGCTCACATGGGCGGCCCTCAACATTGTGGGGGGCGGCTCTGCGCTTGCAGCCGAGATTACCGCCGCCCAGCAGCAGCTGTATGCACAGGTGGATCAGCAGATCAGCGCGTGGGGCATTGAGCACAATGCCGATGGCTGGCGGGCCGATAACTTCCTCTACTGCACCGAAACGCGCTGCCCAGAGTGTGGCTGGCTGATTCCGCTTGCCCCTGCGTGGGTGATTGGGCACGGCAGCCGCACGATTGCCACCTTGCAGCCCGACCCCGATCAGCACCGCTACACGATCCAGATCGAGAGTGGCGTAAGTGCGGCGGCGATCCGCACTGCCAGCCAATGTGGGACGGTGCGGAAGAGTACGCTCCACTGCCCCAACTGTAAGCAGTCCACCCCGATCAGTCTGCTCCGCGGCGATGGGCGGGCCGGGCGCGGCAGCTATGGGCTACGTATGTGGGAAGCCAGCGACACCGTGCCACGCCCGGATGATGTCTTTCAGGAGCGGCTCTACTGCATTCGCTGGATCGAGACCGACACCGATGAACGCGGCACGCCGCGCACGCGCCGCCACTACCGCGCCCCCACTGCGGATGACCTTGCCCGCGAAGCCCGCGCCGCCGCGCTGCTGCACGAACGCTTTGACGCATGGCAGGCGCAGGGCTACATCCCCCGCCGCGAGATTACCCCCGGCGACAAAACCGACGAGCTGATTCGCACTCGTGGCTGGACGTACTGGCATCACCTGTTTACCCCGCGCCAACTGCTGCTGCTGGGGCTGCTCGTCGAGGCCATCAATACCAGCGACTACCCGCCCGAAGTCAAGGCAGCCCTGCTGCTAGGCGTAGGGAAGTGTGCTGAT
>CALCJV010000103.1 GCA_937967405.1 uncultured Chloroflexales bacterium
CGGTGCGTTCGAATAGGCGGGCTTCGCGGCTCTTGCCGTGTGGGGTGTGGTAAAGCCACTCCCGCACGATCCGCTCAGGCGTAGCGGCAAAGCCATAGCGGTAGGTTGCAGTGGTGTTGCAGAAGATTACCTCAAAGACCGAAGGCTCCTTGCGCGTACTAACAGCAAGACGAAACGGCTCAACCTTAATCTCATCACCATCAGCTAGTTTTTGCAAAGAGTGCAGTACCATCATACGTACAAACGCGAAGGCTTTCATCAAGTTACTTTTGCCACTCGCATTTGCACCGTAAATGGCAGCACTGGTCAGCAGGCGCGTTTTATTATCATGGGCGGTAAAGACTGTGCGCTGATCGAGATCTTCATCACGGGATGTAATCCTCGTGGCGACCATGCTCAAGGTGACGACCTCCTTGAAGGAGCGGTAGTTGCCGACACTAAATTCGATGAGCATTGCTTGACCTCCTGTTGCTTGCACTGAACCCGCGCTTTTTGCACAATTTCTGCAAATTTTGCTTGAATTGTACCGCGTATAGACAGGTTTAGCAACTCGCCCACAGTTGTTCGCGCTCAGCCCTCACTCCATTGCGACCACCACCACCCCGTCCACCTGCACCACGACGCGCAGTCCGGGCGTAGCGGCAAGCTCAGCCGCAAGCTCATCCCAGCGTGGCAGGGGCGGGTGTAGCCCATCGTAGAAGCGCGTGTCAATCAAGATATAGCGCAAGCCCATTGCTCGTAGAGCGGCTACGGCTTCCGGCTGCGGGAAGGCGGTGGCAATGGCTGCATACTGCTGATACTCCGGCTGGCGATGATTGGGGTGGTTGTAAGCGGGGATGTGCTTGCTGTGATAGAGCGAGCCGTACATCGCGGGATAGTTGACGGCATCTAGTCCGGCGGGCAGCCACGCTACCGCAAAATCATCGGGCTGGGCGGCAAGCCACATATCTATCGGGCGCGGCGTGAGCGTGCTGGTCTCGACGGTGCCGGGATGCATGTCGAGCACAATGAGCAGGCATAGTCCAGCTGTGAACAGCGGTGGCAGATAGGGCTGCTGCGGGCGGCGGGTGCGAGCTTGCTGGATCAGCCATGTTGCCCCCAAGCCAGCCAGCAGGCTGACAAACAGCACCGTGATGATGCCGAACCGGCCCCAGCCGCGCACCAGCCCAGTGAAGGGCAGCTGGGCGAGGTAGTAGGCGGGCAGCCACACGGGATCAGCGGCCCTAAGCGGCTGATTGTTCAGGTGCAGATCAGTGCCGAGGGCGAGGATCGCACTGCCCACTGCGACCCCTAGCCAGACCCAGCGTTGGTGTGGAAAGGGGTGTGGTTGCCACTGCCACGCCAAGCCTGCGAGGATCAGCGCAACAATGCCCAGATAAAGCGTCTTTTCGATCCAGAGTGGCTCTGGGCGCAGCTGCTCAACCAGATTGCCCCAGAGTGGGTGCAGCTTGTGCGGCAGCACAAAGTTGAGCGGATCGAGCGACCAGATGCGCGTCGCTTGCAGATCGTGCGCGGCGAAGGTGCGGTTGCCGAGATTGGCGAGGAAAGGCGCGGCTCCGAGCAAGGCTCCCGCGAGCACGGCCGGCGCAACCGTCAGGCTGCGGGCGAGCGCAAGCGATGGCTGGCGCATGAGCGGAAACAGCATCAGGAGGGCATACAGCACGCCCAAGAAGAGGCTCATAAACAGGTAGTATTGGCTGGCACTGCCCACCAGTGCCGTTGCGCCAAACACGAGCAGCGCCCGCCACCACCAGCGCATCGGTGCACGGAGCGCAGTATCCAGTGCCCAGAAGAAGAGCGGCAGGGCGTATGTCGCTACGTAAGGCATGTGCCCGTAGCTGTGTGCGACACGGTAGGGCGTAAGTACAAAGATCAGCCCACCTACGAGTGCGCCGCCGCGCATGCGCGTGATCGCCCACAGCCAGCGATAGACGATGTAGCCGGAGAGCCAGATATACAGCCACAGCAACAGATTGTAGGTGAACACTGGCCCCGCGAGCCACGTGACGGGGGCGGCGAGGATGATGCTGAGGTAGGGGATGTCGGTGACGGCGAGGGTCAGATCGCCGGGATAGTTGAGGCGCGGATCAACAAAGGGTGACTCGCCTAGCAGCAGGGCTTGGCTCATCCAGCCGGTGACATAGACAAACTGCACATTGTCGCCATACCAGCCGATGATCTGCGTGCGTGGGTTCGCTAGCACCGGCAGGATCACCAGCGTTGCGGCGAGCATCAGGCACAGGATCATGGGCAGATCGTGGCGCAGCCATACCCACCATGCCGCCACCCAATGCGGCCCACGCGGTGCAGCGCGGGCGGGCGGTATCGTTTGGGCGGGGGGCGGTTCGGGGGGCATGGCGGCTAGCCTCGCGGTGTGTGGGTGCGTGAGTTGATCCCGTTGAGTAGATTGAGAAGGCGCATCACCCGCCCATTGGCGATACGCTGGACAAGTTGCTCAAGCTGGGCGATGTGTTGATTCTTCTGCTGGAGCGTTTGCTCTAGGGTGGCAATATAGGCCGCTTGCGCGGTGTGCTGCTGGTGCAGCCATGTGTAGTGCTGTTGCATCGCCCGCCACCCGACAATCTCATCGGGGGTAGTGGGCGTGGGCGTGTGCATGGCCTGCGTTAGCACGGCATCGGCGATAGTGAGCCACGCCGCCGATCCTGCCGGAGCCGCCAGCACAAGATGGCGGTAGGCTGGTTCGCGCCGCTCGGTGGCAACAAGGCGTTGGATGTAGTAGGCATCGAGGTATTCTTCCAGATCGAAGCTGTGTACCCTGAGCAGCAGGTAGTGCTTAACCAGCATCATCCCCAGCCACAGCTCGACCTGCCCGCCGGGATAGGCACGGCTCTCCACGCCCAGCGTATCCAACATCGCCTGTGTCGCGGTCAGATCGGGCAAACCATACGCGGCATGCTCGCGCAGTTGGCGTTGCTCAAAGCCGTTCGTCTCGCGGTAGATGTAATCAAAGAGGAACTGCTCACACGCCACCACTTGCGGGTGGGCAAATGGAGCTGTCAGCAGTACGCCCGCTCGGGTCACGCGCAGCAGCTCTTGCCAAAAGTCCTGCCGATCCGCCGCAGGAACGTGTTCGTAGGCATCGCACGAGATCACCAGATCGAAGCTCTGATCGGCAAACTGCAAGCGTCGCCCGTCGCCTTGAATGTAACCTTCTAGTTGGCACGCGGGCTGATCGAGCACATAGACTTCGTGCATGGGCAAAAATGCCCGCGCCAGCAGAATCTCGCCGCCGCGCCGCAGTTGGGCATAGCCGCCCACATCGAGGACCTTGAGCGGGCGGTTAGGGGCGATCAGGGGGGCGGCCGCAAGTATCGCCTCGCGGATCATCTGGTAGCGTTCGTATTGGTCGAAAGGAATGCTAAGCAGAGCCGGATTCTCGAAGTAAGCGTGACTCATAACTCCTCAGGGCCGGCTGCGTTCCGGCGTATGGGTTGGGGCGGGTGTGTTGCTCCATCGCCACGCCCCGCCGAGCGTTAGCGTGCCGTAGCGTTCGCGCAAGCCGCGACTCTGGACCACGAGTTGGTACTTGCGTTCGTGGTGATCATAGGGGTGCAGCATGGTCTCATCATACACGGCCACGGTGAGGTCGTAGCGGCCAGTGAGCAGGGGTAGATCGGGGATGATGAAATCCACGTAGCCCGCACCTTCGACGACGGGAATGTCTACACCATCGAAGGACGTGTTGGGGCCGGTCAACCACAGCCCGTTGCCGTGATGCAGGGCGATTCCGAACACGGGGTAGCGCACGGCTTCGCGGGCGGCGTAGTGCATCCGCACAATGACGGTCTCGTGGGTTTGGAAAACGGCACGTGGCGTACCGGCTTCATTCAGCAGCTCGACCGCAGTAATCTCAACTTCACGGCTCCCGAAGCGGCGATGATCGTCTGGTTCGGCAGCGGTGTCCGTGTCGCGCTCTTCATCTTCCCCACGCAGCCGTTCGACCCGCTCGCGCTCTTTACGGTTCACATCGGTAAGATACTCATCAATCACCGCACTGGCCACACCGGTTGCACGGGCTACGCCCTTATCCAGCCACACCGCGTAATCGCAGAGCGTGCGGACGACTTCAAGGGCGTGCGAGACAAAGACTATCGTTTTGCCCATCCGCCGAAAGCGGTAGATGCGCTCCATACAGCGGCGTTGGAAGGCCTCATCGCCGACGGCTAGCACCTCGTCGGTAATCAAGATTTCGGGGTCTACTTCGGTGGCCGCAGCAAACGCAAGGCGCGTATACATGCCCGATGAGTAGTGTTTAACTTCCATATCGAAGAAGTCGCCAATCTCGGCAAATTCGACAATCGCATCAAGGCGTTGCTGCATCTCGCGCCGCCCAAAGCCCATCAGCGAGCCATACAGAAAGACGTTCTCGCGCCCGCTCAGGTCGGGGTGAAAGCCGCTGCCGAGTTCGAGCAAAGCGGCTACGCGCCCATCTATGGTGACGGTGCCGCTACTCGGTTCAAGGATGCGCGTCATGAGCTTGAGCGCGGTGCTTTTGCCTGCGCCGTTGTGCCCAATCAAGCCGATGCTTTCGCCCTTTTCGACGCTGAAGCTCACGTCGCGCAAGGCCCAGAACGCCTCTGTGGGCGGGCGCGGGCGCACGATGCCGGTTAGCTTCTCTTGCAGCGAGGTGCGCTGGTGGTTGATGATGAAGCGTTTGCTTACATTGTCGAAGGCAATCACAGGACTCATAGGTTTCAGGTTTCAGGGATTAGGTGTCGGGTGTCAGGTGTCGGGTGTTAGGTGTCAGGGATTAGGTGTCAGGTGTCAGGTATCGAATTCCATATCGCTGTTGTCATCAGGCTCATAGGGTAGGTGATCCTCGCGGAGGGAACGGCGGGTTTGCGCTTCCCCCTGAATGTGCTTTAGTTTCGTCATCAATCCATTCAACATGCGCCCAATCTCGTTGGCCTGTACTGTGAACCGGTCAAGATCGGCGGGCGTAATGTAGCCAAGCCGGGTGGCGATAATCATATGCGTCTCCAATTCCATTAGCGAGCCATTGGCAATCCCTAGATGATGCACATATTCACCTAATTGGTTGCGCCCTTTACCTTCGGCAATGTTTGCGGGTACAGATACAGCAGCGCGGCGGATTTGGCTTGTCAAGCCAAAGTTCTCGGTTGCGGGGAAGGTTTGGGTGAGCTGATAGCAGGTGTCCACGAGTTCAATCCCCGCCTGCCATACCTTCAAATCACGGTAGCTGTTGACTGGTTCTGCCATCACCTGACCCCTGACACCTAATCCCTGACCCCTGACCCCCGACACTTGACCCCCGACACCGGCATCACAGCTCCTCGCCGAAGCGTTTGCTGTGGCGTTGGAAGAACCAGTAACCCACTGTCAGCATGAGCACGGCGGTGACCACCACACGCAGCACAGCATCCGGCGCGGGCACGCTTGGCGTGGGAATCTGCCCTATCGGGACGG
>CALCJV010000104.1 GCA_937967405.1 uncultured Chloroflexales bacterium
TGGATAACAACCCGCGTATTTTCGATGGGGTGATTGATCTGGGTGCGTATGAAGCACAGGATGTCCAGCCGGAGATACCGCCCACACTTACGCCCACCAACACCCCCACTCTCACCAATACGCCCACCCCATCCGATACCCCGACGGCCACCGCCACTGCCACTGTCACCCCAACGGCAACGGCTACCCCATCGGGCACACTCACTGCAACCCCAACCAGCATCTTCACCGCAACCCCAACACCTACCGCGAGTAACACTCCGACGAACACACCCACCCCAACTGCCACCGACGCGCCCACAACCGGCACGCTCGGCGGGCGCGTCTGGCTTGACAGCAACCTGAATGGACGGCAGGATAGTGGTGAGCTTGGCATAGAAGGCATCCAAGTGGAACTCTTGCAAGCGGGCACGGATAGCATCTTCGGCACAGCAGATGATGTTGTTGTCGCGGAGACATTCACGGGGCTGAATGGTATCTACAGCTTCCCAAGCCGCGCTCCGGGCCTGTATCAAATCCGGGTCGGGACGTTTGAAGGCTTCCGCTTCACCATCCAGAGTGGCGATCCATTAGGGAGTGCGATCAATCCAGACACTGGGCGCACTGACCCAATTACGTTGAACGCAGGTGACGATCTGAACACGATCTCAGCCGGGTTCGTGCCGGATGAGTTCCCTACCCCCACCCCGACCGACACCCCGACCCCGACGGCCACCCCCACTGCCACCGATGAGCCGACCGCTACGCCAACCGCGACCATTGTTATCGTGCCACCGACAGAGACCCCAACCGCAACTCCGATAGCAAGCACCATCGAACTTTCGGTGACGCTGCAAGGCGCAACCCAAGTAGCCCCCGGCACACGGCAAGCCTTCACGGTGGAGGTGACGAATCGTGGCACAGGCAATACAACGACTCCCGTAACGATCACGGTGCAAGTGCCAATCTCGACAACCTTCAATATCACCAACAGCAACCCCAATTGGCGTGAGCTTGTACCAGCAACACGGGAGCAGGGGGCAATCTACGGGTTGACGCTTGACCCGCCACTTGGCGCAGGGCAGACAGTACCCCTCTCATTCACGGTGGATGTCCCCGCTAGTGTTCCCGAAGGTACGCGCCTGAGTGTACCGGCGACGCTCAACTGGACAGATGCTAACGGGCAAGCCCAGACCAGTGCTGCCCGCGCTGAGGTGCAAGTGTCCTTCTTCCGCGCCTATCTGCCGCTTGTGGTGCGGGCAGCAATTCCGCCCGCGGATGCCTTCCCTGATCTAGTCGGGGCGATCCGGCTGACACCGAGCCAGACCCGCTTTGAACCCGGCGCACCCGTGCTGATCGAAGTCGTTGTCACCAATCAAGGCGAGGCTCCCACGAATGCTGGCTTCTGGGTAGACCTCTTCATCAATCCCGCTAGCCCGCCCCAGCAAAACCAGCTATGGCCCACCGTCTGCGGGCTGTTCCCGTGTCAAGGCGTATCGTGGGGCATCAGCAATACAATAGAGGTTGGGCAAAGTATAATCCTGACCTCAACCCTCGAAAGCTACCGCCAAGAGTATACAATCTGGCAAGGTAGCTTCATCACCGGCACAACCGACCTATACGTCTATGTGGATGTGTGGGACCCTGACACAACCGTAGGGGCAGTCTTTGAGGGTGAAGCAGGTGAACAGAACAATGTCACGCGGCTATCGGGGCTGCGTGTGCCGGGCTTGCGCCTGATGCTGCGCGACGAGGAGTTGCCAATAATACCGCCGCGCCCTTCGATCCCGCTGCGAAGATAGCGTCTGGCAGATAGTCCATCATTGGGATCGGGTTCAAGGGCTAGGTGTTGTGTTTACCTGACACACCTAGCCCTAAGCACCCACCCCTTAATCACACACAGTCGCCACGCCTAAGGCTTCGCGGGCCGCCCCTACGACGAACAGTGAGCCTGTCACGCAGATCAGATCAGCGGGGGTTGCGTGGGCTTGGGCTAAGGCGAGCGCATCCGGCACATCATCGGTGAACAGCGTTTCGCCAGAGTACCAACCGGAACCCTGCTGGGCCAAACGCGCTAGATCGGTCAATGCACGCGGGTGGCGCGAATGGGTTAACACGAGCAGGCTCGCGGCCGGCAACAGCTCACGCAGGATCGCTTCGATCTGCTTATCCCGCGACACTCCTAACACAAGAATGAGACGGTGATAGACAAACTCAGCTTGTAACGCCTGTATCAGCTTATATGCCGAGTCACCATTGTGAGCCCCATCCAGCACAATCGTAGGCTGCTGCCCCACGACCTCTAGCCGTCCGGGCCAGTCTACGCTGGCCAAACCAGCCTGAATGTGGGTATCACTGATGACAAACGGATACGTCGCGTGCTGGCGCAACAGCACCGCCGCTGTACACGCAAGACGGGCATTCTCGCGCTGAAACGCGCCCCGCAGGCGCGGGATCGGCGGGACGGGGCAAATCAGGGTGGGCACAGGAGTGCGCTCGGTGTGTTCATCACGGCAGAGCGGTGTAGCTGCATCGCGGGTACACACCGCAATATGCAACGGCGCACCGACCTGCTGCGCAACGGCGGCGAGAGCAGCCGCAGCTTCTGCGGGCTGGGGCACTGTGACGGCGGGGACACCGGGCTTGAAGATGCCCGCCTTGTCGCTGGCAATCGCAGTCAAGGTGCTGCCCAACACGTTTATGTGGTCGTAGCTAATCGAGGAAACCAGCGAGACCAACGGGGTTAGGACATTGGCGCAGTCATAGCGGCCACCTAGTCCTACCTCGATCACAGCAAGTTGTACACTTTGCGCGGCGAAGTGACACAAGGCGATACTAAAGCCAAGTTCAAAGGTCGTGGGTGCGCCATAGGTTGCGGTATCGAACTGCTCAATAATTGGCGACAGATGGTTGACGAGAGCCACGAGTTCGGCTTGGGTAATCAGCGTGCGGTTGACCTGAATGCGTTCACGGTAGCTATTCAGGTGCGGTGAAGTCCACAATCCAGTGCGGTAGCCGCCTGCCCGCACAATACTTTCGAGGATCGCGGCGGTGCTGCCTTTGCCTTTTGTGCCCGCAATCACGACACTCTGAAATTGGGCTTGCGGGTTGCCGAGTGCGGCCAGTAATGCCCGTAGGCGATCCAGATTGTGGGCGGCTTCGGCGGGCGTGCGAGCCGGCTTGCGCTCGTAATCTATGAAACTATACAGGTAATCCAGCGCATCTTGGTAGGTGCTGATCTTAGGGGTTGTGATTGTCATCGGTTCCTTTCATGCCGCGACAGGGCGGCGAGCATACGGATCGGCTTGGGATGGGCGGCGGGTCTTGAGCTAGACCCTACTCGATCTCTGCCCGTAGGCGTTGTTCCAGCGTCGCAAGGTCAGGGATGGCTGGCAGATCAGCCCGGAGCCGCTGGAGCTGCTGCACATCGCGGATCGGCTGGATCAGCATGGCCAACGCGAGCGGCGCATCAGGGAAGCGTGCGGTCAATGCTGCTAGCACTGCGGAACGCTCGGTCTCCACCGCCCGCGCTTGGCGTTCGGCTTCTATTTCGCGCTGGGTAGCTTCCATCACTTGTCGCAGCTGCTGCAATTCTTGTTCGTGCTGGGCTTTCACATCTTGCATCAGGTATTCGATCAAGTCAGAACTCATGAGAACCTCCTTCGTCACAATGCGGGTGAACTGCGCGGAGTCAAGGATCGGTGCAGCAAAGATACCGAGAAACGTCAGGATGTCGGCGCGTTGCTCGATAGGTGCAATCCGCAGCAAAGTCAGCGCGGTCTGTTCGATAGTGGCTGCATCGGCTCCCCGCATCAATGGGCTGAGCGTCATCAGCGCAAGGTTGCCACTCGCTGCCGCCTCTGCTGCGTCAAACTGCCACAGCCGAATGGCGCGAACCTGCCAATCATAGATCAGCTCCCCATCCACCTGAACCCTGATCCGATCTCCCATATCGTCGCTCGGCTTGAGGTAGATCACGATGCCGATTACCGGCAGGTCAGGGTTATCGAGCGTTACCACACCCATCGAGACCACCAGTCGCCACAAGATCGAGCGGTCGCGGTAGCCTTGCCATTCGATGATAATGAGGTATTCTTGACCCTCTGGGCTACGCACCCGCAGCAGGGTATCGAGCGTCTGCTTGCGGAGGGGCAACTCTGGCACGATCACTTCGATCACACTAGCGGCGGGCAGGCTGAGCAGGGCCAGCAGATCAGCAGGGCGTAGCAGCACAAGACGTTTCAATGGCAGGTCGGTTTTCATTGGCTCCTCATCCGGTTGGCCCATGTCGCTCACCATTATTGTAGCATAGCGGCAAGCGGGCGGTGCGGCGTAGCGTATACCTTGCGGATGATCCTGCGAAACCGAGTGGGTACAATCGGCGCAGAGATGACTCGCTACGGGTTCCTCCACAAGCAAGAGACACACCGGTTAGGACGAAGCATCAGAACAAAAATTCTAATACTTCTCTAACAGACAGAACGCCTCCACACTGGTATACTATGCTTAAGGTTTTTACACTGGCGTAGTCAATCTGATTGCACATGCATCCTATCCTATCCGGAGCCACCGGATCGCCCTATGTGCAGACTCGACTACCACCCTACGCTAGCCGCAGAAAACCGCTCGAAACCCGCAGCATGGCTACGCCCTTAGAGGTCATCCCCTAGCCCACGCTTTGCGCTCGGTGTGGTAGCATCCGAAAGGAGCATGGTGATGGCAGTTGTACAGCGTCCGCTCAATGGGCGATGGCGGAAGACGCAGCAGGTCTCGCGGAGCACATCGCTAGCCCTGCTAAATCTGGTGGCAACCATGCTGTTCCTTGTGGCCCTTGCCCTATTGGTGCAGCGTGGTTTAGAATTAGGCGAGCGCAAGCTCAATGATTGGCGGTATGGCTTCCCGCGTGCCGCTCGTGTTACGCTAGTGGATGGATCGGATGCAGGACGCGGGCCTACGTGGTGGGTGCAGACGATTAACTTGAATGGGCAGATCAGTATTTTCGCCATTCCGAATGGCGATGCCACCCAGATGCAGACTCTCGCGGGGCCGTATCTGGTGGGCTACCACAACATCTACGAGGTGGCTGTACCCACCCTCCGTGATGTTAACGGCGATGGTCAGGTGGATTTAATGGTAACGGTACGCGGCGAGGTGTTCGTGTATCTCAATGATGCTGGCACATTGCGCCCAATCAGGGCCGAAGAGCGGGCCCAGTTGGCGGGGGCAGATCGTGATCGCTAAACGTAGAACATGCAGCAGTTTCGGCAACGGGCACTTCCGGCTCTGGGCACAGGGCGGGCAGTGCCCGTTGTGCATAGCGTAGCTGTCGTGTCGCCACCTATGGCACTATCCGTTCCTAGCCCGCGTCCGCCAATCTCGGTTGTGATCCCGACATGGAATGCGCTCCGCTATTTGCCGGCCTGCCTTGCTGCGCTGCGTAGCCAGCTCACTGCTGAAGATGAGCTAATCCTTGTGGACAATGCCTCCCGCGATCAGGCGGGCGCGTGGGCGCGGCAGCACGCGCCGGATGTGCGCCTCATCTGCCTGCCCACCAATTTGGGCTTTGCAGGCGGCACAAACGTCGGCATACGAGCGGCACGACATCCGTTGCTGCTGCTGTGCAACGATGATGCACTGGTCGAGCCGGGCTGTGTGGCGGCACTGGTTGCGGCCTTGCACACCCATCCCGATTGCGGAGCCGTAGCGGGGGTGCTCACCTTCAGCCGCCACCCAGAACGGGTGGCATCAGCGGGCATTCGCATGCAGCAGGATGGGCTAGCACTGGATACATGGATCGGCTATGCAGTGGACACGCTGCCCCGCCAACCGCAGCCCGTATTCGGCGCAAGTGGTGGCCTTGCCCTGCTGCGGCGAGCGATGCTCGATGATGTTGGCTTGTTTGCCGAGTCGTTTTTTGCCTATCTCGAAGATGCCGATTTAGCGTGGCGGATGCGCCTGCGCGGGTGGCGGGCCTACACAGCCCCATCAGCGCGGGCCCGCCACGTCTACGCTGCGAGTGGCAGCCCATTCAAGCAACACTTGCTCGCCCGCAACCGCATTCGCATGCTGGTGCGGGCAGTTCCCACGCCGCTGCTGGGGGCGCACTGGGCAGCGATCCTGCGCTACGATATGTTGGCATTCGGCTATGCCACGCTCACGCGCCAACCAGCGATGATACAGGGGCGGCTCGCTGCCCTACGCGAGCTACCCGCGCTCTTGCATGAGCGTCGCCAAATACAGGCCCAGCGTACCGCCTCAATCGGTGACCTCGCCCGCTGGCTGGAGCCGCCCGCCGCACCGCGTGCAACACTGCGTCTGCGCCGCGAGATCGCCCGCCTGAGTCGCGGGGCGTGAAGCGTTTCTCATTAGCGTATCACGCTCATCCGCCCCCTGCTTGCCCTTCGCGTCCTGCGTGGTTTGCCTTCCCTGAGACCTGACCCCTGATACCTGACACCTACCCGCCTTCGCGTCCTGCGTGGTTTGCCTTCCCTGACCCCTGACACCCGACCCCTGAACCCTGACACCTAGCACCTAACACCTGAGACCTGACACCTACCACTATGCTGAGATGGAGAAGCAGTGGCGCGTAGCGGTTCCACGCCACCAAAATCATGGGTATACTATAAAGCGATGGTATAAAACGTGAGAGCAGAGTACACGAGGAGCTTCTATGATTGTCAATTTCTACGCAACGCTGCGCCCTATCGTCGGTGGCAAGACGATTGACTTTGAGCTAGACGAAGGCATCACCGTTGCCCAACTCGTCGAGATAATGGTAACCCGCTACCCACCCCTGCGCGAGCAGTTGCTTGACGAGCACGGCAACCTCTACGCGCATGTGCATGTTTTTGTGAATGGGCGCGATGCCCCAGCCTTGACGCACGGCATGCAAACCGTGCTAACCCACAACGATAAGCTAGATGTGTTTCCGGCAGTGGCCGGTGGCTAGCCCTTCGGCCCCTCGCTAGGGCAAATGGCGCATGGATACGACACAGCGCACCGCTTGAGCTGTCAGAGGTGCGCTGTCGCTCCAATCAGCAGGCGGCGTAGAATGGTTAGATCGTGTATGCTACCTCGATCTCCAATTCACGCAGTTTGGCTTCCGGCACAACACCATCTACCCAGCCGCGTTTCTCGTAGTATTCGCGCAACATCTCCGGCAATTCGCAGACGTGCCCCACTGAACCACCGTGTTGGGATGGCTCATTGAGGAACCGCTCCGGCAGATAATCGCTCCCCTCCCGGAAGCCTGCCAAGTTGTTGTAGTGTCGCTCCAAATTGTAGATGCGCTCACCAGTCTTGAGCAGGTCATCGGTGGTGAAGGGGATGCCCATAAACGCGGCATACTGCATGGCGTACTCCTCAATGCCCTCCGCGAACGCGCTGAACTTGCACAGATCGAGGCTATCCGAGAAGGCGTGAATATCCTGCAAGATCTTTAGCAACTCGCCCTTGCCTTCGTAGGCCAGCGGGTCGGTCTTGAGCGGGATCAAGCCCAATTCGCTCGCAGGCGAGTAGCCGCGCAGGTGGCACGCGCCACGATTGCTAGTGGCATAGCCCAAGCCCATACCCTTCAGCCCACGCGGGTCATACGCGGGGATCGCCTGCCCCTTGACCGTCATACCCAATTCTGGGTGGCCAAAGTGGGCCGCAAAGCGGGCTGTTCCCTCAGCGAGCACATCGCCAATCCCTTCGCGGAAGGCCAGCTTCTCTAGGGCGGCGATCATGCCCATATAGTCGCCCCACTCCAGCTTATCGCTGGGCGGGATCGCGCCCTTCTCCGAAATCTCCATATAGGTTCCCAGCAACACACCCGCCTCAATCACATCGAAGCCGAAATCGTTGCCCATGTCAATCATCTTGGCTACTGAGGCCGCATTGTCGTTGCCGCAGCACGGGCCGAGAGCCCACGCCGGTTCATACTCAAAACTCTCCATGCGTAGCCCAGCGAAGGGCCCTTCAGTGATCTCGATCTCCTTCTTGCACGCTACCGGACAGGCATGACAGGTTGGGTCTTCGACGAGGATGTTCTCTTTGACATATTCGCCACTCACTAGCTCTGCCGTCGCAAAAGCTGCATCGCGCCCATTGTAGCCCGGCAGCGCACCAATCGTATTGGTGATGTTCATCAACACGTTCGTGCCATACACCGAGAGGCCACCCTTGCGCGGACTAGTGACATTCTTCTCATCCATGATTGTGGCGAGGGCTTGTTTATGAGCAACCTTCCAGCCTTCCACATCAATCGGCTTAGGCATCTGCTTGGGAGCCTTAACTACCACTGCCTTGAGGTTCTTGCTCCCCCCAACACAGCCCGTGCCACCGCGCCCACTAGCCCGATCATTCTCATTCACCCAGCACGCAAAGCGCGATAGGTTCTCGCCCGCTTGCCCAATCGCAATCACCGTCAAGTCTTTCTCACCAAACTGCTCGCGGAAATACTTCACCGTATCATGTACGCCTTTGCCCCACACTGCACGTGCGTCGCGGATTTCGGCTTTGCCATCCTCGATGTAGAGATACACCGGCTGCTCAGCTTTGCCCTTGACAATCACTCCATCGAAGCCAGCCCAGCGTAGCCGCGCTGCCGACCACCCGCCTTGATGGCTATCGGTGACCGTGCCCGTGAGCGGTGATTTGGTGACAATCGCCATCCGGCCGCTCATGCTCGCTTGCGTGCCCGTGAGGGGACCATTCATAAAGCAGAGGATATTGTCAGGGGACATGGGGTCAACTTGCGGGCCATTCTCAAAGACATACCGAACACCAAGACCGCGTGCGCCGATGTACTTTTGTGCCCACTCTTCCGGGATGGGGCGGTACTCCACCGTACCTGAAGTCAAATCTACATGGGCGATTTTGGTTGGATGTGCCATAATACCTCCTTGTACTGTATACTGTGCTCATTATCGCTTGCAGCTACGTCGCCGCTGACACTGCAGGCACAGCTGCGGGGACAGCGTCCGTGTGCCACTGAGGATAGTGTCTTCACATAGTTTTTAGTGTAGCATATCGCCGCCGAGATGTCTAGCCTGAATGCTCACCAAAGCGTAAGGATACCCATATGGCAACTATTGATCGTGAATTGCGGGCTGTCCCACTGTGGCTGCTGCGCCAGTATATCACCGAGCTAGGCGCACATGCCGATGCCGCGGGCGTACTGCACGGAACCGATTGGCAGGTACGCCTAACCCAGCTGGAAGATTTTCAGATTGGCTCACTGCGCGTGGGGCAGGTGCGCTTTGAGTTGCACGGCACGGATGAAGCCGTGGCGGCGGCATGGCATCAGCTTGAGCCAAAGCTGATGCGAGCTGGCGGCTAAGAGGCGGGGCTAGGTGCAACGTGACCGGAAAATCCCCCCCGAAGCAGAGCTAGCTACCTCCCGCCCATGATACCAAGCATGCGCCCCGCCTGCCCCCGATTGCCCCTATGCTTAGGCTAGGGGGCGCAAGCTCGCCTCGATACTCGCCCGTTGCGGCTCAAGGAAGGGCGGCAAGGCAAGGCGTGTGCCCAGCTGATCGGGGGCTTCGTCAGTGGCAAAGCCGGGCCCATCGGTAGCCAGTTCGTAGAGAATCCCATTCGGCTCACGGAAGTAGATCGAACGGAAGTAGAAGCGATCAATCACCTGCGAGGAGGGGATGCGGAACTCACGCAGGCGCAGTAGCCAGCCCTCGTGTTCGGTGAAATCGGGCACGCGGAAGGCAACGTGATGGACCCCGCCGCGCCCCGCATGCCCACGTGCGAGATGCTGGCCATGCTCCACGTGCACCTCCGTGCCTGCGCCGCCATCCGCCGTAACAAACACCGCCACCGGATGCCCCTGCTCAGTGCGATACGTATGCACCTGCCGGAAGCCGAGCACATCTGTTAGCACCAGTGCCGTTGGGAGCAGATCACGCACCTGCAACGTGACAGCGTGCAAGCCGCGAATGCCCATCTCGACGGGCACTGGGCTATGCTCCCACGGCTGCCCCCCCGCTGCGCCCTTGTCATCCACCAGCGCAAGGGCTTGCCCCTCCGGATCGGCAAAGAAGACCGCAGTCCAGCCGCCCCGCTCGACAATGCCTGAATGGGCAATGCCGTGTGCGCTCAGCCGTGCCGTCCACCAATCGAGGGCAGCGTGCCCATGCACGCGCAGGGTCGTGCGGGCAATCGTCCCGGAGCCAGCAATGTTGCGTGGGCTGTGCGGCCATTCAAAGAAGGTCAGATCGGTGCCGGGTGCGCCATCCCGATCTGCATAGAACAGGTGGTAGGCCGCCGGATCATCTTGGTTCACCGTCTTCTTAACAAGGCGCATCCCCAACACGCGGGTGTAGAAATCAAGGTTGGCAGGCGCGTCGCCGGTAATGGCCGTGACGTGGTGGAGTCCCGTCAGTTGCAAATTCATCAGCTTTCCTTTCGCTTGAATACGGTCTCCGCATCTGTTCGTCGCACTGCTCATAGTATAGCACTAAACTATCGCCCGTGCCAACCCTAGCTACCCTGCCCACGGTAGTGCTGGCTCACCGCACAGTATGCTATACTATGCAGCACAACACTATGTACCCGAGAGGAGCAAGCGGGATGCCATCGAACTGGATTAAGAGTCTATTAGGTGGGGTGCTGGCAGTACTGCTGGGCGCGTGTAGCGTAGCAGCACCCGCACGCGAGGCGCAGGTAGCAGCTATGCCTCGCACTATGACAGTGTACAAATCACCGAGCTGCGGCTGTTGCAGCCTGTGGATAGATTATCTCGAAGAACGCGGCTACACTATCACCACTGAAGATGATGTTCATATGACCCCGATTAAAGCCGAACACAACGTCCCACTACCGTTGCAATCGTGCCACACCGCAATCATCGAGGGCTACGTGATCGAGGGCCATGTCCCGCTCCAAGATATAGAGCGGCTCCTCACGGAACGCCCTGACGTGCTTGGGCTAGCAGTACCCGGCATGCCTGTTGGCTCACCCGGCATGGAAGTCGCTGACACGCCACCTGATACCTTCGACGTGATCGCCTTCGATGCGGCAGGTAACTTGCAGGTGTATGCTAGCCACCCCAACTTCCAACGCGAGCGGGGCTTGGGGTGGCAGGTGTGAAGTACGAGCGAGCTGCTGATCTCAATCAGCGTGCAGCAGTTGCTGCAATTGAAAAAGGGAGACTCGCGTATGGCTGAAGAACCATCAACCACACCCCCCGCTTGTCGCGTCGTGCGCCCCGATGCGACCTACGTAGGCAAGCAGGGCTTGAACTATTTCGTTGGCATTTCGGCCGAACAGGTCGGCGCAACGGGGCTATGTATGCACCTGCTGCACTTCCCACCCGGCGCACGCGCCAATGCCCATCTGCACGAGCAGCACGAGACGGCGATCTATGTCATCTCCGGCGCAACTGATATGTGGTACGGGCAAGAGCTGGAGCAGCATCTTACGGTGCAAGCGGGCGAGTACCTCTACATTCCGGTGGGCATGCCCCATTTGCCCTACAACCCTTACCCTACAGCAGCAGTGGCAATCATTGCCCGCACCGATCCGAATGAGCAGGAAAGTGTGCGCCTTTTACCCGAATTAGAGCAACGGGTGGCCTTGCGCTAGCCCTAGCACAAGACGCACGCTGCTAGCGTTTGCGGAAGCGCGGGAGATTAAAGCCCACCACCGCGCCAATCACCGTGGCACATACGGCGGCAAATCCCAACCCAAGTGAGAGCAAGCCCATCTGCCCCACAAATACGGTACGCGAAAGGATAATGACGAGTAGCCCAAACAGGATCGCCCCACCAATTGCTGCGCCAAGATGGCCCGGCTCCTGCATCCAGCGGCTAACGAGTGCTGTGCCCAAGGCCGCGCCCAACGCCAAGCCGATGATTGCTGCATATACTTGCAGCACGAGCAAGCCCATGCCCAAGCGCACCCCAAGCAGCGCAAGCCCCACAAGATAAGAGAGCACGCTGGCGAGCAGTACGCCGCCGAGCAGCGATCCCGCCAATTGCGCCGCAAGCACAACGGCCAACGGGCGTTGCGGTGGTATCGGTTGCATCACGTTGCTCCTCACAGCTGATAGACCAGTCGCCAACCACGCTAACCCATGTGGGTGATGTGGACTGGCTCGATGACCAATACGACGCGCTCTTCTTCGGGGCGATTGTACGGATACTCAGGAACCCCCATATACTTGTGCGCCATCCGGTTGATGAAGGCTTTGTCAGGATCGGGGTCAATCCGCACTACCCGCCCGCGAATCTCGATATAGCGATAGGGATTGTTTGGATCAACGATGGATAGTGCAAGGCGCGGCTCACGCTGCACATTGCGATACTTCTGCCGCACTGTTGTTTGGCTGAAGTAGAAGTAGGTTCCATCCCAATCAAACCAGACCGGATTATTCTGTGGCTCACCGTTAGGCCCGACGGTAGCAACGTGGGCGAGCACAGGTTGGTGCAGTAGATCGGCAAACTGCTCAAGCGACATTACACGCCATTCCTTTCGTCCATCTTGTTCCATCTATCAGGCAGCGTAGCATCCTGCCATCAGGTGCACATCAACCGCAACCTGCCGCCGCACAATCAGTGGCGCAGGCTAATACCCAATCTCGAGCAACTCTTTCCGCATGTACAGCCATCGCCGCTGCCCAAAGAAAAACCATGTCAGCAACGAATGACGGACGTGCACCACCTCGAAGCCAACTCGTTCATACAGGCGACAGGCGGTGGTGTTACGCTGGCTAACATGCAGCGTCACGAAACATTTGCGATTCTGGCGAGCGGCCTGTTCAACATGCTCTAGCAGCAGACGGGCAATGCCTAGCCCGCGATACTCGGCACGCACAGCGACATCGGTGATGTAGCCTTCGTTGCGCTGAATGCGGTGACTCAGCAACGAAAGCGCAAAGATTGAGCGCGTTGCGCCCCATAGCCCGAGCACCTGCTGAAATGCCTGCTCAGTGATATACATATCCTCATCGCCCATCTCCCACGTCCGGAGCGTGATTGTCCCTACGACCTGAGCATCCAGCTCTGCCAAGAACATCCCCCGCAAAGCACGGCTGCCCTGCCGCTGCCACGCCGCAAGCAGCGCATCTGCGCCACGCTCAATCTGAGCCACTCCAAACGCCCCACCAAACTTGTCGGCGAAGGCTTCGCGGTGCAGCGCAACCACTGCCGGAATATCAGCAACCGTTGCCGCCCGAATCACAATATCGGTTGGGGCACGTTGCGCCACTAGGCTTAGGCCACTGGAGCTACTCACAATGCGTCGTTCACTTCTACCCCACGGATGGGTGCATGGGTTCATGGAGTAAACCCCACGCGCTAGCCCGCAGTGGTAGCTTGTGGGGCACGTCTATGGCAATGCAACCGGAGGAGGCGCGTGCCGATTAGCTCTGGGTCAAATCCATCAAACGCCGATCCAGCCGCACGGAAATATCACGGTACATATCCCCCCGTAGCTGTGCGGCATGCAAGCGGCGACGCAGGTCGGCAATCCACAACAACGCACCACCCAAGAGAGCAAACCAGATCAGTGTTGTTTTCATCGTTGCTCGCAGCCAGCAATGGCTACGTTACTCCTTTCGTCATTCCACATCGGTCTAACAATCTATCCGTCACTTATGCCCCGTCGCCAGCAAAAGACGTTCGCGCCAGATGTGACAGTCAACCGGTATTTCGATGCTGAGCGAGGTCATGGTGATTGGTCGCCAGCAAAAGACGTTCGCGCCAGATGTGATAGAGCGCGATGCTGCCCGCCACTGCCACATTGAGCGAGGCGATCTGCCCCCGCATCGGCAACTGCACCAGAAAATCGCAGCGTTCGCGGGTCAGGCGGGCTAGGCCAACTCCCTCTGCTCCCACCACCAAACCCAACGGAAGGTCATACTCAATCGCATCATAGGGCTTGGCGGTAGGGTCTTCTTCCAAGCCGATCACCCACACTCCGCGCTGCTGCAAGCTCACGATAGTCTGGGCCAGATTGGTAATCGGAACTATCCGCAGATGCTCGGTCGCGCCGCTGCTTGCATTGACTACCGCCGGCGTAATCTCGGCTGCGCGGCGGGTTGGAGTGAACACCCCATGCACGCCGATCACTTCGGCGGTACGCAGCAGCGTGCCAATGTTCTGCGGGTCTTGGAGGTGATCCAGCAGCAGCAGCAGGGGCAACTCACGCCGCTCAGTGGCAAGCGCAAGGCACTCGTCTAACTCAGCATAGGGGTAGCTACTCGCAGTCAAGATTACGCCCTGATGATTGGCATCACGCACCTGCTTATCCAGCACGCGCCGATCAATCCGTTCAATTGGGATGTTGCGCTGCTCGGCCAGCTGTACAATCTCAGCCAGTGCGCCAATCTCCTGTGCGCCCGCCGAGAGCGTTAGGGCATAGCAGGTGCGCCGCTGGGCGCGTAGGGCTTCACGTACCGCATTGCGCCCATAGAGCAGTTCCTGTTCACTCATGTGGAACTATGCTTTCTACAGCCCAAGCGCATCCTTGATACGCCCAAAGAAGCTGTCATCGCGGTCTTCACTCACACTTTCCGGTTCCATCGTTTTCGCCAATTCTTGGAACAGCTTGCGCTGCTGATCAGTGAGGCGCGACGGCACAACGACCCGCGTCACCACCACCTGATCGCCACGCCCGTTTTGGCGCAGGTAGGGCACGCCTTTGCCCCGTAAGCGGAACACCTGTCCAGTCTGAGTGCCCGGCGGAATGCGGAGGGTCTCTTCCCCATCAAGGGTGGGCACGGTCACATCATCGCCCAGCGCAGCCTGCGCTACGTTCAAGCGCAACTCAAGGACGACGTTGTTACCTTCGCGCACGAAATACGGATGCGCTTGAATGTCGAGTGTCACATACAGGTTGCCGTAAGGCCCACCGCGTGGCCCCGCATCGCCTTCACCACTGATGCGAATCTGCGAGTCACTATCTACGCCCGCCGGAATTTTGACCTTGATCTTTTTGGATTGGCGCACGCGCCCTTCACCCTGACAGGCGCGGCACGGGATCGGGATCATCACCCCACTCCCGCCACACATATCACACGTGGTCACGGTAACCATATTGAAGGGCGCAATCCGCTGGCGAATCTCGCCCAAGCCATTACAGCGCGGGCAACGGGTCGGCTCAGTGCCCGGCTCTGCGCCCGTGCCATGGCATGCACTGCATGTTTCGAGGCGGCGATACTCGATCTCTTTCTCAACCCCAAAAACCGCCTCCTCAAAACTTAGGCGCAAGCTGTAGCGCAGATCCGCACCGCGTACTGGGCCGCCACGCTGCGAACGTTGCGCTCCCCCAAAAAAGGCATCAAAGATGGTGCTGAAGGGATCGCTACCACCGAACGGATCAGCTGCTCCGCTCGTCCCGCCGCTACCGGATATGGCGGCGTGCCCGAACCGATCATACAGGGCCCGTTTCTGTCCATCGGAGAGGACTTCGTAGGCTTCATTAATCTCTTTGAATTTCGTTTCTGCGTCTGGATCTTTGTTCACATCTGGGTGATACTGACGCGCCAACCGGCGAAAGGCTTTCTTCAAGTCTTCTGGGCTGGCGTTGCGCTGCACCCCTAATACTTCATAATAGTCACGTTTCGTACTCACGGGCATTGTTCCACCTTACTGTCTGTGTTCATCGCCTCTGTCGTTGCGCTTGTTGCACTAAACACGCGGCTGATCGGGGTCAACCCCAGCATCAGGCGGTGGAGCCGCAGGCTCAGACGATTCTGGCTGGGTTGGCTGCGCTGACGCTGCCTGTGCCGCACGGATGGCAGCGTAAACATGTTGCATCGCCACTTGCAACTCGGCAGTGCGGTTGCGGATCAGCACCGCATCCTCATGATCTAACACCTCCCGCACAGCAGCGAGCTTCGCCTCCGCCGTCTCACCCACCACCGCATCAACCGGATACGCACGGGCTTCGTACAGCGCACGCTCGGCACTGTAGATCACGCTATCGGCGGTATTCTGCGCGGCGATCAGCTCACGGCGCAGTTCATCCGCTTCGCGGTGCGCTTCCGCATCGGCAATCATCTGCTCAATCTCGCTTGGAGCTAAGCCCGACGATGCCGTAATCGTAATCTCCTGCACCGCACCACTGAGTTGATCGCGGGCCGATACGTTCATAATCCCGTTGGCATCAATATCAAAAGTGACTTCGATCTTGGGCACGCCACGCGGCGCAGGCGGAATGCCGGATAACTCGAAGATAGCCAGCGATTTGTTGTACTTCGACTCAACCCGCTCGCCCTGCAATACATGAATCTCCACGCTCTGCTGATTGTCGGCAGCCGTCGAGAAAACTTGCGACTTGCGCGTCGGGATCGTCGTGTTGCGCTCAATCAAAGGAGTCATAATCCCACCTAAGGTGCGAATACCCAGTGTAAGCGGGGTAACATCCAGCAGCACCACATCCTTCACGCCCCCAGCGAGGATCGCCGCTTGCACCGCTGCACCCTGTGCCACGACCTCATCAGGATTAACGTGCTTGCTCGGTTCACGCCCGAAGAACTTCTGCACTGCCGCTTGAACGGCCGGCATACGGGTCTGCCCACCGACCAGAATCACCGTCGTGATTTGTTCTGGGGTGAGTTCGGCATCACTCAAGGCTTGGCGCACCGGCTTGATCGTGCGTTCGATCAGATCGGCCGTCAGCTGCTCCAACTTCGCCCGAGATAGCACCATGCTCAGGTGGCGCGGGCCAGATGCATCGGCGGTGATGAAGGGCAAGTTGATCTCCGAACGCAAGACACTACTCAGCTCAATCTTGGCTTTCTCCGCCGCCTCTTTCAGGCGTTGCATGGCCATGCGGTCAGGACGCAAATCTATACCCGTCTCTTTCTGGAACTCCTCCAGCATCCACTCGATGATCCGTTGATCAAAGTCATCGCCACCGAGATGGGTATCGCCACTCGTAGCTTTGACTTCCACCACGCCCTCACCAAGATCAAGCACGGAAATATCGAATGTACCCCCGCCTAGATCATATACAGCGATGACTTGATTGTCGTGGCTGCGATCTAGCCCATAAGCAAGCGCACTCGCAGTTGGCTCATTGATGATGCGAAGCACCTCCAGCCCCGCAATTCGCCCCGCGTCGCGGGTGGCTTGGCGTTGGCTATCGTTGAAGTAAGCTGGCACCGTAATTACCGCTTGCGTGACCGCTTCGCCCAGATAGGCTTCAGCATCAGCCCGCAGCTTTTGCAGGATCATGGCCGAGATTTCCGGCGGGGCATACTCACGCCCATCCATAATCACCCGTACATCGCCATTGGGAGCAGCACTAAGCTTATACGGGATTAGTTCTCGATCCGCCTGTACGGTCGCATCAGTCAGCTTGCGCCCCATAAATCGCTTGACCGAAAAGACCGTATTCTCTGGGTTGGTAATCGCCTGCCGCCGTGCCACCTGCCCAATCAGCCGCTCACCCGCTTTGCTGATTGCCACCACCGACGGGGTCAGCCGATCACCTTCGGCATTGGGGATAATCACTGGATCGCCACCTTCGATGAATGCCATCACCGAGTTCGTTGTCCCTAGATCAATCCCAAGTATCCTGCCCATGCGGTTACTCCCTTTAGCCACGCCCTACTTTGACTGTCGCCGGACGCAGCACCCGGTCACGCAGCATATAGCCCTTCTGCAATTCGGCAATCACTTTGCCATCTTGCCCCGCTGCATCCTCATACATCACCGCGTCGTGGAAGTTCGGATCAAAATCCTGCCCAAGCACCTCCATTGCGGTCACACCTTCGCTCTCCAACAACATCCGCAGTTTATTCTGGATTAACTGTGTGCCCCCCCACCACGCGCTCTCGGCGATCTCTGGGGGAATATTCTCCACCGCCCGCTCAAAATCATCTACAATCGGCAACACTTTCATGAGCAAGCCGACACTCGCGCCCTTCATCAATTCTGCGCGTTCGCTATCGGTGCGGCGTTTCAAGTTCTTAAAATCAGCAACGGCCCGCAGCCACTGATCCTTATACTCAGCAGCCTGCTGCTCAGCTGTGGCAAGGCGGGCTTGCAGCTCAGCCAACGCATCACTCACAACCTCGCCCACAACTGCTTCAGCTTCAGGCTCGATTGCTTCAGCTTGGGTTGACGAATTCTGCATCTCTTCCTGCATCTCCTGCATCTCCTGCGTCACAATCCTTCTCCTATCCTACAGCTTGATCCTTCTCCTCTATCTCGCTCGCTCTACTTGGCCTCGCGCACCTAGCCCGGCATGCACAGCGTGGTTATGCCTCTGTTTCAGGCGAGCGCAGTTCGCCCCCGTAGATGCTCTGCAAGAGTTCGCTCATCACCGTCGAAATGTACTCCACCGTTGAAATCGAATGCGGATATGCCATGCGAGTGGGCCCAATGATGCCAACCACCCCAATCACATCGCTGTGCCCACCATAGCGCGACAGCACCACGCTGTAATCGCGCATGTCATCGTGGCCGTGTTCTGTCCCGATCACCACCTGCACATCATCGCTAGCGAGAGCCTGCCCAATCAGGCTCGCCAGTGCATCACTGCGCGTCACGGTGTCGAGCACATGGCGCATGCGCTCGATGGCCCGCTGGCTATCCTCTTCCTTGAGCAGGGCCGGCAAAAACTCTGGCTGGCTCAAGATTTCGATCAGCCCGTCGCTGTAAATCTGGCGATTGATGTGCAGCTCATACTGACGCATGGCCTGCACCAGTATTGTCAGCACCCGCTGCTCCAATTCACCGAGGCGGGCATCTAGGGTGCCAGAGCAGGGCACATCCTCTAGCTGTTCAAGGGTTAGATTCGCACAGCGTTCACACAGCAGCAGCGACACGCGGCGCAGTTCCGTTTGGGTATAGCTCTGCTCGGTCGTCATCGTCTGCTGCCGCACTGTGCCATCATGGAACACCAGCACAATTAAGATCGTGGTGTCGGTCAAGCCAATTAGCTCAAGGTGGCGGAAGCGGGCTTGGAACGCCTGCGGCGGTGTCACCACCGCGGCATTGCGGGTGTGCCGTGCTAGGGCCGCCGCACTGAGCCGAATCCACTGGCTCAATTCGCCTTGCACTTCAATGAACTGGCTGCGAATCGCCTGCTGCTCGGCTGCCGAAAGGGGCACGCGCTCCATCAAGTGCTCGACAAAAAACCGATAGCCTGCATCGGTCGGCACACGCCCGCCAGAGGTATGCAGATGCTTCAGATAGCCTAACTCTTCGAGTGCCGCAAATTCATTACGGACTGTCGCTGCCGAGATATTCAGATTATACTTGCGTACCAGTGTTTCCGAGGCAACGGCACTCGCGCTGGCGATAAATTCTTGCACAACCAGCTTGAGGATACGTTGCCGACGCTCTGGCAGTTCTGTCGTCATCGAAACTCCTCGATACAGGTGACACTTTTCGCCTTCGGGGGCCATGAGCCAAGTCTACACAAAGCAGCATAGTATACGCCACGCCTGCCTATGTATCATGTTCTATTGTACCATGAGTCGTGCTGTACGGGGCACTAGCGCGAGCTGGCATCATCAGTCACACTGGTCGGATCAACCACAATCGGCATGCGATAGCGTTCATCGGCATTGACCTGCAAGCCCAGCAACGAGACACGGGCCACTTGCACGTCGTAGTCGTGCCCATTCGCATACACATCCACGCTTCGCAGGTAGCGGGCAAGCGGAATCCAGCCCGGCGAACGCAAATCTACGGTGAAGGTGCGCCACGTATCCCGCTCGACCTCGACATAGATAATGCCCGGATCACGGCGCGGTGCAGCCCCCGACACGCGGCTAGTGTAAAAGCAGATCACCCGTTCCTGCTCGGCATCGAGGGGGCTACTGCGCTTGTGCAGAAACCGCACCATCACTGGACACTCCGAGCCGCGTTCGCCGGCTAGATCGAGCGACTGTTCCCGCACACGCAATTGGATCGAGAAGAGCAGCCCCGGATACTCAGAAATATCAATGCCGGCCCGCCCAACCCCCAGCGTCTGGCGAATTCCCGTCACAAAACTCGTCGTTTGCGTGCCGGTGCGGATGAAACGGACGGCGGGCACGGTGCTATCCGGTGGGCAGGGCAGCTGCGTCGGGAGGTGCGGGCAGACGGGCGTAATCTGGAAGAAGCCCGGCTCCACATTGGCCGGCCCACTGAAGACCTGCCACGTATCCGCCCGCACTAGCTGCGGCTGGAGCTGCGGTGGGATCGTGGTGTTATTGTACTCTTCCTCGGTGAACGCCGTGAAGGAGCCATCCCGAAGCAGCTGCCACTCGGCCGGCCGGATGGGCGAAAGGGCCCCGACCACATCGACTACGGCACGTTGCCCGCGCTGCAACCCCAGTTGCTCACCACGACTAGTGATCTGGGCCGAACCTTCGCGCACCGCAACATCAATTATCTGCTCCCGCGACTCACGGGCATCATAGAAACGTAGCGTGCGCTCGGTTGGCTCTAGCGCAATGCTATAGCTCCCGCCCGCCGCTAGCTCGATCAGCGTATCATAGACCAATACCGCAAAGCGCACCTGCTCAAAGGGTTGATCAGCTCGCAAGTCGTAGCGTACATAGCCCCCATATTGGCGCACAACCACTTCTTGCTGGTTGTTGTTCCAGCGCGTGGTATCCAGCTTAATCAGCTCGACATCGGCTTCAGCCCACAGATCGAGGGCACTCTGATCAAACAGGAGCAACGTCGCCGCTTGGCCATAGCCCACCGAGCTATCCACACGCAGGCGATCACAGGGCTGGAGCTGCTGGCCATCCTGCACCCGCTCAAACACAGTACGCCCACAGCGTTGCCACGTAATCTGCTCAATCGGGGCCCGCACAATCAACTGAGCCTGCTGCACAGTCGTAGCAGTCATGCGGTACGTCCATGCGGTATAACCCACCGACATGACTACCGTACAGAAGATCAAGAAGCTGAACACCAACAACGCCCACACAGTCCAGAGCGTGAAGCTCCGATCTCGGCGCGGTGTGGGCGGCGCAGGCAACACGAGCGGCTCACGCACATCCGCCACACTCGACGTAAGCGGCGAGCTGATGGAGACTGGACGTTCTTGAACATCGGTAGTCATATACGTGGGGCTACCTTACCGGTAGCAGCGTAGGCTGTCCGGCTTGCTCAGCACTCGCGGCGTAGAAAGCCAGCGCGGCCGCGCCGAGCACACCGACTTGATCACCAAGCTGGGCTAAGGCAATCGGCACTGTGCGATACACATCGGCAATTGCATACTGTGCAGCCACCGTGCGTGCACCGTCGAGCAGCCATGGATTGGCTGTCACCACCCCGCCCCCAACGAGCACTCGCTCTGGGCCATACAGATGCAATAGGTTGGCAATGCCGATCCCGATCAGCGTCGCTTCACGCTCCATCAAGTATTGGGCGAATGAATCATCGAGGGCAGCGGCCTGTGAAACATGAATGCTCGTGACCGTCTCTGGCGTAGCAAGGCTATGCAGGATGCTGTCGGGGTAATCGGGCATCAGGCGTGCCGCTGCTGCCCCAAGTGCCGTGCCGGAAGCAAGGTTTTCCCACGAAGTCCGGTCTTCAATCAGCATATGGCCCACCTCTGCCGCCGCACCACGATGCCCCACAAGCAGCCGTCCATCGCAGATTACGCCCCCGCCAATGCCCGTACTAATGGTGACGTAGAGCAGGTTGCGGCAGCCCTGCCCCCCACCGAAGTACCACTCACCAAGCACCGCGAGGTTGGCATCGTTGCCGACAGTAATGCTCGCGGTGTGGATGCGTTCGATCAATAGATCCCGCAGGGGCACATCCACCCAGCCGCGCATGTTCGGCGTATGGAACACAATCCCGCGCTGCGGCTCGACTGGGCCCGGCGCACCGACCCCAATCCCAAGCAGGGTATCCTCAGGCGTGAGCTGCGCTTGCAGCTGCTCAACACAGGTGACCATCTGTGCAACCACCATGGCTGGGCCTGCTGCGGATGCCGTCGGCATTCGCACTTGCTGAAGAATCGTCCCTTCACGGTCAGCGAGCACAGCCCGGAGCTGCGTGCCTCCAAGATCAATTCCGATCACACAGGTTGGCATAAGTTCTATCTCCGTCTCTATGAGGTGTTCCACATTGCTCGCCACGCAACGGCAACCACCCCAGCTGTGCCCATCGCATCTATTATACTATGCCCAAGAACAACGCCATGCTGGAGCTGGGCTACCGCCGCTCCACCCACCACACGCCCGCCCCTGAAACATAGTTCAGTGTGCGTGGTATAATGGACCTATAAGTGCAGACTGTACTGGCGCACACCGCGTCAGTGATCACCAACCGATGATGCACGGGGCTGGCAAGGTGTGCCGCACCCCGTCCACAAGGCAGAAGGAGCAGCATATGGCACGAGTAGCGATCAATGGCTTTGGCCGCATTGGGCGGCAGACCCTGAAAGCGATTCTGGAAAGCGGCTTCGACAACATCGAAGTGGTTGCGATCAATGACTTGACTGATAATCACACCCTTGCCCACCTGCTAAAGTACGACACCACCTATCACCAATTTGCGGGCAACGTCTCGGCCTCAGAAACACAGCTCACAATTGAGTATGATACCGAAGATGAAGACGGAGCCGTAACGCGCACGCTGGAGATTGCCGCGCTTGAGGAACGCGACCCCGCCAAGCTGCCATGGGCAGACATGGGCGTAGACATTGTGATTGAATCCACTGGCCGCTTCACCAAAGCTGAAGATGCCCGCAAGCATATTGAGGCTGGCGCAAAGAAAGTCATCATCACGGCCCCTGCCAAGAACGAAGATATTACGATTGTGCTGGGCGTAAACGATGATAAGTATGACAACGCCGTGCATCATATCATCTCGAATGCCTCCTGCACCACCAACTGCCTCGCCCCTGTGGCCAAAGTGCTCCACGACAATTTTGGCATCCGGCGCGGGATCATGACCACGATCCACGCCTACACAATGGACCAGAACTTGCAGGACAACGTCCACCGTGATCTGCGCCGAGCACGGGCTGCCGCGCAGAATATTGTGCCCACCTCAACGGGGGCCGCGCAAGCGGTTGCACTGGTGTTGCCCGAACTGAAAGGCAAGTTTGTGGGCTATGCCCTGCGCGTGCCCACTCCAACCGTCTCAATCATTGACTTCACGGTAGAACTGGACAAGCCGACCAGCGTGGAGGCGATCAACCAAGCCTTCACCGATGCAAGCGAAAGCGAGGATTTGGACGGGATTCTTGGTGTCTCGAAGGAACCGCTCGTCAGCAGCGACTTCATCGGCGATTCCCGCAGCAGCATCGTAGACCTTGCCCTGACGACAGGGATCGGCGACAACATGTTCAAGGTAGTATCGTGGTATGACAACGAATGGGGCTACTCGGTGCGGGTTGCCGAACTGACCGCCTTCGTCGCAGAGGCAATGGAAGAGTAGGCTATCTGTTCTCGACTGGCTCATCTAGTCAAATTAGCCAATCGAGTTAATCGAGATGCGGCGCGAGGGGATGCCTCGCGCCCTTGTCAGTATCCTTATATATTCCTGCCCGCTAGCTTGCCGCCGCGAATTGGCGTAGCTCAGCATTGCGCCCTAGCCGCCCGAGCACATTGCGCTTCACATTGTACACATCGTTGACCGTGCGAAACAGATCAGTGCGGCGGGCGTAGATTGCCCGTGGGGTTAGCCCTAACACAAACGATCCATATACGACCACACGCTCGCTCTCCGTATTCAGCTGCCCGTCAATGAGCTGCCAAAACTCCTCGCGCTGCACCCGTTGCATCGCTTCTTCGTCGGGCGCACTCGGATCGGCAATATTGCTGTAAGTCAGCGTATCTTCAGGCAGCACCTCCGCCCATGACTGGGCCCGCACACTGTCAATCACAACACTGGTGGTGCAAAGTTGCAGGTAGTGCAGCAGCGAAGCCAGCGTCGGAAATGAGGCGAATCGCTCCGGCGAAATCGCCCGCCAAAACTTCATAAACGCCCCAATAACAAAATACTCGCTAGTTTCGCCGCTACTGATGAAAGCCCCACTGCGCCGCACCCACCCCTCAACAAGGCTGCTGTAGTGGTAAAACAGCTGCTCCCACGCAGCTTCATTGCGCTCGACGAGGGCCCGCCGAAACAGCTCATAGCTGTAGCTGGTATCGTGCGCTTGCCCACGATAGAACCGCTCGCTCTCGGTAGCGCAGCGGCTCATCAGCAGAGCCAAATCCATCTCGCACAAACGGGCTTCATCATGCGGGCGGTACTCATAATCCGGGCGGCTCAAGCGTTGCCGCACAACGTCGCCGAGCTGTCCCGTGTTATTGATACTTCCAGAACCATTGCTGGATCGGGGGGTGAGGTCATTCGTGAGCATACGGTTATCTCCTCGCAATACACCACTTTCTTTATCGAATAGATAGGCAGCGGCACATTCACTCCCGTGAAACGACCGCATGGGGAACGCATGCCAATCACGAATTGATCTGCATTACGTTCTACTACCTTGATTGTATGATTTAGTGTAGTGTTTGAGAAGAGCAAAAAATGAACAGAGCATTACAGATCATGCGATCTTGCATGTCCGCTCACACTTACCACAGAATGCACGCAGATCGGACAAGAAAGGCACGTAGCCCTTATCCGATAGAGTGTCATACGACAGACAGTAATACCTGATCTATTTTCGTTTCAGGTTATTTTTTGCTTCCGATCAGATAAACGATACACATCAGCATATTTTCAGATCGTTTCCGCAAGATCCAGCCGCTTTTCAGCAAAGATTCATAGCAAAGAGTCATTTCACTCAGGCCATTTTCAGATGACCGGCGGCAGGGAACAGGCATGCACCACCACCCAGTTAAATATCGCTCGGAGGCGTGTGGTATAGTAGCAGCGGTGATGCGCGGCACATGCGGTGCATACCGAGAGACACGGCAAAGACACACAAAACCGATTAGCAGGAGGCTTTGACATGGGCATCGAACGGCAACGCCTGCGTGCCGCCAACAAGCAGCAGGCCCAGTGGTATCGGTGGGGACCGTATCTGAGCGAACGGCAGTGGGGCACGGTGCGCGAGGACTATAGCGATAACGGTGATGCGTGGAGCTACTTCCCGCACGATCACGCCCGTTCCCGCGCCTACCGCTGGGGCGAGGATGGGCTAGGTGGAATCAGCGATGAGGAGCAGCACCTGTGCTGGGCCCTCGCCCTGTGGAATGGCAACGACAGCATCTTGAAAGAGCGACTGTTTGGCTTGACCAACGCCGAAGGCAACCACGGCGAAGATGTCAAAGAATACTACTTCTACCTCGATAGCACCCCCACCCACTCGTACATGCGCTACCTCTACAAATACCCCCAGTGCGCCTTCCCGTATGATGATTTGGTCAAGACGAATGCTAGCCGCAACCGCTATGAACCCGAATACGAATTGCTCGATACGGGCGCATTCAACGATAACCGCTACTTCGATGTGTTCGTCGAATACGCCAAAGAAAGCCCGACCGACATCATCATCACCATCACGGCTCACAACCGCGGCCCCGATGCAGCCCCGCTCCACCTCCTGCCCACGCTCTGGTTCCGCAATACGTGGAGCTACCCCAGCGTGCTTGAGGTGCCGGAGAAGCCCATCTTGCACCAGACCAACAGCATCGCCGGAGCAAGCGTGGTGTATGCCAAACACCCCACGATGGAAGCCTACTATATGTACTGCGATGGCTCGCCGTTGCTGCTCTTCACCGAGAATGAAACGAATCACGAGCGGATCAACGGCACACCCAACGCTAGCCCGTTTGTCAAAGATGGGATCAATGCGTTTCTTGTGGATGGGAATAAACAGGCGGTCAATCCCGAACAGCGTGGCACGAAAGTCGCGGCCCACTACCAGTTCGATATTCCAGCAGGCGGCTCAGCCAGCGTCCAGCTCCGGCTCACCACCGTCGCCCCTGATGAGCTGGCCAAAGCCTATGGCAAAGCCGCAACCCCGTTTGGGGCCCGCGCCAAAACGACGCTCACCAAGCGCAAGAAAGAAGCCGATGAGTTCTACGCCGATCTTGCCCCTGCCGCCATCACGAACGAAGCCGCAAATGTGATGCGCCAAGCCCTAGCGGGCATGCTCTGGACCAAACAATTCTACAACTACCACGTCAGCGAGTGGCTGCGCGAGCACGGCATTGAGCCAACTGCCCAAGAGAAAAGCTGGAAGCGCAACCGCGCATGGTTTCACATGGTCAACCATGACATTATCTCGATGCCCGACAAGTGGGAGTACCCGTGGTATGCCGCGTGGGACCTTGCCTTCCATACGGTGGTGCTAGCAATGGTGGATATTGATTTTGCCAAACGCCAATTACTGCTCATGCTCAATGATGACTATATGCACCCCAATGGGCAGATACCCGCTTATGAATGGAACTTCGGCGATGTCAACCCACCAGTGCATGCATGGGCCACCATGATCGTCTACCACATGGAAGTGGAGACCACCGGCACCGGCGATCTGGATTGGCTGCGCCAAATCTTCAAGCGGCTCATGCTGTACTTTACGTGGTGGGTCAATCGCAAAGACCCCGATGGCAGCAACGTGTTTGAAGGCGGCTTCTTGGGGCTAGATAACATCGGGGTCTTTGACCGCAGTGCGCCCACGCCAATGGGCGGGCGACTGGAGCAAGCCGACGGAACGGCGTGGATGGCCTTGTTCTCGCTGAATATGCTTTCAATGGCGATCCAGATTGGGCTTGAGCACCCCACCTACCAAGAGATTGCGGGCAAATTCTACAAGCATTTCCTCTGGATCAACGCCGCCATGGATCGCATCGGGGTCAATGAAGATGAGCTGTGGGATGAAGCCGACGGCTTCTTCTACGATGTCTTACGCTTCCCCAATGGGAGCAGCATCCGGCTCAAGGTGCGCTCAATGATCGGCTTACTCAGCCTCTCCGCCTGCACCGTCGTGCAACCCGATCAGATCGAACGCTTGCCAATCTTGGTCAAGCAGATTCGTGAATTTAATGCCCAGCACCCCGAACTAGTCGAGCTTGTGCCCCATCTGGGCAAAGAAGGGCTACACGGGCGGCGGCTCCTCAGCCTGCTCGATGAGGGCAAGCTCCGCCGCATCCTCACTTACATGCTCGATGAAAACGAGTTCCTCAGCCCCTACGGCATCCGCGCCCTCTCGCGCTACCACGCCGAGAACCCCTACTCGCTCTATCTCGGCAGCGAAGTGTACCGCGTCGAGTATGTGCCGGGCGACTCCACCTCTGGCATGTTTGGTGGCAACTCCAACTGGCGTGGGCCCATCTGGTTCCCCGTGAATATGCTGATTATCTCGGCGTTGATCGCCCAGTACAGCTACTACGGCGACGACTTCACCATCGAGTGCCCCACCGGTTCTGGGCGCGAGATGACCTTGTGGCAGGTCAGCCGCGAGATCGCCCTGCGCTTGACGCGCATCTTTCTGCCCGATAGCCATGGGCGGCGACCCGTCTATGGCAACGCCACGATCTTCCACGATGACCCCCACTGGCGCGACTTGATCTTGTTCTACGAGTATTTTCACGGCGACAGCGGCGCGGGGATTGGGGCCAGCCACCAGACAGGCTGGACCGGCTTGGTGGCCCGCCTGATCCAGATGTATACGACCACGACTGCCAGCGAAGTGCGGGAGAGCGGCGACATGGGCGCACTGGCATAACACGACCTGCGCCACCCTTGACACGGGCGGAAGCCCATAGTATAATACGCTCGGTATACCTCTGGGGGGTATACTTGAAACATACGAATCGGCTGTTTTGCAGTGTATATTGCGCTACTGGCGCGTAAGGAGTATACCGTGGCTGAACCAATTGTCGTAACTGATGCGGACTATCGGCAGAAGGTGCTAGAGAGTGACATTCCTGTCGTCGTAGATTTCTGGGCTCCGTGGTGCGCCCCCTGTCGGGCCGTTGCCCCGATCCTTGACAAGCTGGCGGGCGAGTATGCTGGACGGCTCAAGATTGCCAAAGTCAACACCGATGAGCAGGTGGAGTGGGCTGGTTCACTCGGCATTCAAGGCATCCCCACCATGATCTTCTTCAAAGGCGGCCAAGAAGTTGGGCGGCTCGTCGGCGCACGCCCAGAGCAAGCCTTCCGCTCAGCCTTCGACCACATTCTAAATTCATAGCGCAATCCCGCCCAACCCACTGCTTGACACAGGTTCACGGCTATACCACTGGCCCAAACCTGTGTCAGCTCCCAACACCCACAGCCAAAGGAACCGCCAATGACTGAGCCGGTTGTGACTGTGCCTGCTGAAGCACAAGAAAGTATCGCCGTGCGCCTGCGCCGGATCGAGGGCCAAGTACGCGGCATCCAGCGCATGGTGGAAGAGGGGCGCGATTGCCGCGAGATTGCCAACCAGATTGCCGCAGTACGGGCCGCGTTGGGGAGTCTTAATGCAGTTGTGGTAGAATGTTTCGTGCGGCAATGCCTCAACGATCCGCAGTGCAGCCGCAACAAAACTGCCGATGAACTGATTGAGATGATGATGAAAGCGACGAAATGAGCCGCTGTCTCACCACGCCACAGCCCACCCGCCAGCACATACCGCGCCCGCTCCGGCGGGCATTGGTCTGTCTATGGTGCATGGGCTGCATAACATGGTTCCTGTCCAATCTCAGCCCCACCTATGCTGAACAAGATTCCCACCGCTCGCCTATCGTAGATGAGATCGCCCGCCAACTTACTGATAAGCCGCTCTCAGCCATACGCGGCGTAAACTACCTGCGCCCCACCGGATATGATGCCGATCAGTGCCCCGATCTGCAATTCGGGCAAGACAGTATCTGCCCATGGGATATTGAGGCAATCACCGCCGATATGCACCGCCTGCAAGAGCTAGGCGTAAATACGGTCCGCATCTTCCTCAACTATTATACCTTCGGCGGCGCATCCAAAACCAATGCCGAGTATGATATGGCGGAAGCACTCGGTCATCTCGATACCTTCATTGATGTTGCCCAACAGCACAATATTCAAGTGCTGCCGGTGTTGCTCTCCAAGTATCCCCAAGACCGCTTCACGCTAGCCGATCTCGATATTGCACTACAGGTGCATGTACGTCCTGTTATGCGCCACCTTGCCCCGCGCAGCGGGATTGTTGCGTGGGATCTGTTTAACGAGCCAGACATCGGCAGCCCCGTAGATCAACGCTGCTGGGATTGGGCCAACGGCGATCACTCCGAATGCCTGCCGCTCGCCGAAGAACGCCTACTGTTCCTGCGCCGCCTGCGTCAAGAGGTACGCCTCTTTGATACCGAACGCCCAGTCACTATCGGCATGGCGTTTGCCAAGAGCTACTTCCAACCAACCGGCACAACGTTTTTTGCCGATGATCTCGTCGAGTTCTACTCCTTCCACTACTACGACAACGACCCCTACGACAGTGGCCGCTACGCCGAACACTGGTACTACGGGCAAGGCTTCCCCGATGACCTTGTTCGTGGACTGACTGAGCTACACAATTTGGGCAGCAACAAGCCTATCGTCATCACCGAATTGGGCTTCCCAACAGGGGCTGGGCACATGCGCGAGCAAGCCGAGCTACGCCGCGACTTAGCCCGCTCGCGTGAAGTAGCCCAAGGGTTTGGCGCGGGCTTGGTGCTATGGCCTTTCCAAGCTCAGCCAGAGGAGCTGATCGGCGACCTCTTCACCGCACCACCAGCAACCCCGTAGGGGGTGCGGGATAATGCCGAGCAGACTCCCAACTACCCAACCTTAGCAGTGCTCACTCCTCACCGCGTGCCCGCCGTCGGGCGCGTTCTTTGGCTAAGCGCAAGCGTTCGAGCGGATCATCTGTAGCAACAGTCGGCGGCGATGCAGATGGCGCAGACGGTGCGGGTGGCGCAGCTGAGCTTGAGTGAGGCGCAGGCAATGCGGTGGTTGCAGCTGGCGCAGGCGCGTGGTCAGGCGACACAGCCGAAGCCGACGCACGCTGCTGCTGGGGTCGCCATACTGGCGGGCGTGGAGCCGACACCGGCTGAGGCACACGGCCAAGACCGAGCCACGCCAGATCGCTGCGGCGCAACGCAAACCGCCGCACGGCAATATCCAGCGGCAACAGCAGCAACGCCAGCAGCAGCAACGCCAGCGCAATATCTTGGGCCCGGCTGACATGCTGGGCGGTGCGCTCAAACACATCCGCCGGGCGTTCGAGGACACGCCCACCCGTGCTATCGGCAAGACGCAGTAGGAGATCGCGGTTACCCGCATTGCTCAGATACTCTGCCGAGTAAGGTACAACTACCCCCAGCGTACTACCGATAGTGCTACCAGCAGCATCGCCCCCATCGGTGGGGCTGCCCTGTAGCTGCAACAGATACGTGCCCGGCGATGGGGCGGGGAGCACACTGCGATATTGGCCGGGAGCCACTTGCTGGAGCACAAGCTGGCGTGGCTCTTCCGGCGTACCCAGCTTGGCCGTCGTGTCGGGCAACAGCAACGCCGTGACACTCAAATTATCGGCGGGCTTGCCGTCAGCATCTACAATATTCGCATCAATGATGACCTGTGCTCCATCCACCGCAACTGTAGCGGCAATCTGCTCACTGCCGGTAACCGGCAAAACCCAGCCCACCATCTGCGCCGCAAAGCGCGGGAACTGCTCCCACTGCACCCAATCGCGGGCCCACTGCCCCCGCAGATCGCTCGTCCACGCAATGCTGCGCCCCAGCCCATATTGCCACGCGGCAAGGATCGGCGCACCATCATCGGCAATCAGCACGGTGCGGGCGCGGTCTTTGAGCGTACTACCATTGAAGCCATACAAAGGCGGGAGCATTGCATCCTCCGCCACGCCACTGAGGATCGGGCTATCGCTACTGATCACGGGCTGGAAGGGGCGTTCGACAATATAGTTGCCTGCCGCAACAATCGTCTCTTGCAGAAAGATTTCTGGCACTTCCGACATCAATTCGGCGGGGTAGTAACGCCCCCCGCCCACTTGGGACAGATTCTCCAGATAGTCTGCCGAGCCACTGCCCGCCGCCACCACCGAGAGTGTGATGCCCTTCTCACGCATGCGCCGCGCCACATCCAGTGTATTGACCCCTTCGCCCCAGCCATCCGTCAGCAACACCACATGCTTGATACTGGCGCGGGTGCTTTCGAGCAGCCGTTCAGCTTCGAGCATGCCCGCCCGCACGTTGGTGTTGCCTTGCGGGATCACATTGGCCATCGCATCCAATACCTGTTCAGGGTTCACGCCAGTCGTCGGCGGCAACGCTAGCGTCGCACGAGTATCAAAGGTGACAATCCCCAGCGTGTCGCGGTCATCTAGCAGCGCAGCCGCTTGCACCAATGCTTCTTTGGCAATATCGAGCTTCACATCGCCATTTCCGCTAGGTTGAGCCATAGGATTGGGGCCCGCACAGTGGCATGCATCCATGCTGCCCGATTTGTCAATCACGAAGATCAGCGCAAGATCGGGCCGTTCGAGCCGATTGCGAACATCCATATCCACCGGCAAGGCCTGCTCCACTGGCGTATTGCCATAGCCGCCCACGCCGTAGCTCTCAGTGCCGCCAATCATCAGCAAGCCCCGCCCAAGATCGCGCACATAGGTCGGTAGGGCCGCAATCGTCTTGATTGGCAACCGCCGCGCTGCAACATTCACCAGCACCACCGCATCATACGCACCAAGACTGGTCAGGTCTTGCGGCATCTGCTCCGGCGACAGCACCCGCACCTCAATCGTGCTGGCTTCGAGGGCCGCTTGGAGGTTGCGGGCATCCCCTGCCGCGCCCTCCACAAGAAGCACACGCGGCTCACCCTGCACCTGTACAAGCGCGGAGGCTTCGTTGTTCTGGAGGCGGTTATCCTGCAACGGCTCAATGCGGGCCCGATAGCGGCGAAAGCCCTGCTCTTCGGCCGGCACACGAAAGCTGAACTCATTCAAGCCCGGCTCTAGCTGCACCGCTTGGTCTACAATCACGGTGCGTTCGGCAAACAGGCGTAGGCGGGCGGGCTGGGCGACATCGCTCTCGACAATCACCGTGAGTGGCACTTCCTGCCCAATGCGGGCTTGCGCCGGAGCCTGCAACATATTTACACTCACTTCGCCGGTTGCCGCCGCAACGTGGAGGTCTACCACATCTAGCGGGATGCCCCGACTAGCAGCAATGCCGACCGCTTCAGCCACACTGCCCACGTTCTCGCTGCCATCGCTCAGCAGCACGAGGCGTTGGTGGGTATCATCCGGTAGCAGGGCCATGCCAAGCTGCACTGCCGCTTCAATATTCGTGTGATCGCTGGCTGGCTGCGAAGTGATTGGACCAAGGGTATCGCTGGTACTCGTGCTGCGCTCAACCAGCGCATCGCCACCAAAGACGACAATCCCCGCCCGATCCAGATCGTGCTTGCGGAGCAGCGCATTGCGGATAAAGTCTTCGGCTCCCGCCCGTGCCAGCGGCGTAACTGAGTCACTGCTGTCGAGCAGGAAAATCGTGGTCACATCCCGCACGGGGTAGCGCAGCTGCGTACCAGCAATGCTCAGAATAATGAGGAGCAGAACAACAGAACGGAGCGTGAGACTACTCCAGAAGCGGATTGGCGTGGTACGCCGACGCGGACTCGCTAGCGCAATCAGCCAGAGCGGAATCAGGAGCAAGATGAGCCAGAGGGCGTGGGGATAGATCAGGGTTAAGTATGGCAGCATAGGTATTCTCCGCCGATAGTGCGTACACCACGTTTGAACCGATAGAGAGGACGCTACGCAACAGGCGGTAGGCGTTCATCTATGATACATTGTACACCGCGCAGGGATACACGGCAAGCGGAGCAGGTACTCCAAATAATGCAGGAGAGGGGGCGCATTGTGGCGAGGGGGAGGGGGGATGCACCACAATGCGCCATAACGAGGTCGCATGAGGGACAAGCGGGCGGGGGTAGCCCGCGAGGTTTTGGTTGTCCAATGCACCGCTATTGTCGAGATACGTTGTTACGTACCGTAGACGCTAGCTTGTTTATAATATACCTGAAAAGCCTGTATTTTGCAACTCTTTTTCAACCTTATTTTGACCCTTCCGCGAAGATTAGGCAGCGTGTTGAAAATCATTTAACGTTACTTGGATAAATTCACCAATACGGGCATAGATTGCCTGCCGATGGGGGCCAACCTCGAGCAGTTGGTGTTCGGTATCATCCCACCACACGAGTTCGCGCTGCGGGCTAGCGAGGCGCGTGTATAGCTCGGTGGCATACGCTGGTGCAGCGATCTGGTCGTTGCGCCCATGCATAATCAAGGTAGGAGTCGTGATCTGGGGTGGGATAGACCGCGCCACCTGTAGCGCAGTTTGGAGTTCGTTGATTGCACGGACGGGAATCCGCACGGTGCGGCGGATGTGGGCAACCACCTGCGGGTCATGCAGATCAACATCTGGCGCATATTCGCGCACCCGCTGTTGGATCAATGGGTCATTGAAATCTGCCTTCTCAAGCGGATAGAACCATGGGATCACCAAATGGGCCACAGGCAGGAGCCGCAATCGCCAATCGCCCTGTAGCCCCAACGGGGTCGCTAGCAGCACCAGTTGCTCAATGTGCCGCCGTTGCGCGAGCATCAGGCTGAGTGCTCCACCAAGCGAAAAGCCAATCACGGTCACGTGGGCACACTGGCGGCGTAGCTCAGCAAAGCCCGTCTCTGCCGATCTAAGCCAATCGCGCCAGCCTACCCGCCGCAGAGCTTCGGGCGTATCGCCGTGCCCTGCAAGGCGCACCCCCCACACACGGTAGCCCTGCGCGGCCAAATACTCGCCCAAGCCGCGCATCTCGGCCGGTGTCCCACTAAAGCCATGCAACAACAGACAGCCATGATGAGCATAGCTGTCTCCTGCAAAAAAGAATGGGGCGTGTCGCTCAGCGTTAATCAATGGGGATTTCATCAAGATTGTCGTCATCTAGGATCGTATTGATCGCCTCGATAGTATCTGGGGTAAGACGCACATCCGCCGCTTTAATATTCTCTTCCACTTGCTCTGGGCGAGTTGCCCCGATGATCACGCTACTCACGCCGCCCTGCCGCAAGACCCACGCCAGCGCAAGCTGCCCGCGTGTGATGCCTAGCTCATTCGCCAGTGGCGCGAGCCGCCGAACCTTCATCCGGTTCTGATCATTGATGAAGCGTTCGCGGGCCCACTCTTCGCGGGCAAAGCGACTCCCTTCAGGAATGCCCTGATCGTACTTGCCCGTGAGCATCCCCATCGCCAATGGCGACCAAACGACCAAGCCAATCCCACGCGGCTCAGTGATCGGCAGGATTTCTTCCTCGACCCGCTGGCGATAGAGCATCGAGTATTGCGGCTGCTCGGTGCGCGGTGGGTGCAGGTTGTAGCGTTCGCACAGCTCATACGCCTCAACGATCCGGCTACTCGGCCACTCCGACGTGCCCCAATACAGCACCTTGCCCTGCTGGATCAAGTCATTCATCGCCCGCGCCGTCTCCAACACAGGGGTTTCTGGGTCTGAGCGGTGGCAGAAGTAGATGTCCAGATAATCCGTGCCAAGCCGTTGCAGGCTCTTGTCAATGCTCTCCATGATGTGCTTCCGCGACAAACCGCGATCATTCACATCATCACTCATCGGCCAAAAGACTTTGGATGCGATCACCAGCGTGTGGCGCGGAAACTGTTTGAGAACTGCGCCCATCTCTTTCTCGGCTTCGCCGCGCCCGTAGATGTCGGCCAGATCGAAGAAGTTAATTCCACCCGCGTAGGCCGCTTCAACCACCCGCCGAGCGGTGTCGGTGTCTACCTTGCCCTCGCCATAGTTGATCCACCCACCGAGCGAGACGCTACTCACTTTCATCCCAGCGTCGCCCAATCGTCGGTATTGCATCGTATGCCTCCTCTGTGCTTCAAACATCGGCTGCGTATGCCCATATTCTCAAATTGTGTTTAGGCATGGCGTAAATCACGCAGCTTGGCAAAAAGCTCTCGCTCCTGCACACTCAGTTTAGACGGGAGCTGCGCCACTGCCGTCACAAACAGATCGCCGCGCTCGTCAGGCGCACCCAGCTTGGGCATGCCTTGCTTGGCAATCCGAAAGACTTTGCCATTGGCCGTTTCGGGCGGAATGTTGAGCGACAGGGTTTTGCCATCAAGCAAACTGATGCGGGCGGTGCCCCCAAGCAGCAGGGTATACACATCCACCTCAGCATTCATCCGCAAGGTGTCGCCCTCACGGGTAAAGCGAGCGTGCGGCAGCAGTTGCACCACCAGATACAGATCACCGCGTCGCCCACCATTCATGCCCATGCCGCCTTCGCCCGCAATCCGCACCCGCGTACCTGTGTCTGCACCCGCCGGAATCTTGACTTTGATCGTGCGTGGTGTGCCGCCCGGATCCGTTACCCGGAACGAACGCTGCGTACCGGTCAAGGCTTCTTCCAGCGTGATCTCAATTGGGCGTTCGACATCTTGCCCATCGAGGCGCACGCCGTAGCCACCCGCCCCACGCGGTATCCCTCCACCACCCATAAACTGCTCAAAGATGTCCGCAAAGCTACCACCTCCGCCGAGATCATCAAACGGCGAACCTGCCGTTCCACGGTAGGTATAACTTACACCGGGCTGCCCATATGCGCCTGCCCCCATCCGCTCAACATCTTGCCAATGCTGCCCAAACCGGTCATACTTACTGCGCTTGTCTTTGTCAGACAGCACCTCATAGGCTTCGTTGATCTCTTTAAAACGCGCTTCAGCTGCGGCATTATTCTGGTTCACATCGGGGTGGTATTGGCGGGCCAAGCGGCGATAGGCTTGTTTGATCTCCTTCTCGCTGGCACTGCGATCCACGCCCAACACTTGGTAATAATCTTTCATAGTTGCTTTACTCTCAGGTTTGCAGACTTACACACTTCCCCTTTCTACTGTACCACAAAGCCCCACCAGATACAATACAATTGTACCAATTTAAACCAGCCGTAGCACCAGTCTGAGCCGCACCAGTGACACGGCTCAGCTTGATCGAGATCAGTCAGAAGCGGCAATGCGCCCTGCTTTACCCCACCTCGTAGCCCTCGTGGCCCGGCACAGGGAAGCGGCTACACAGCTCACGCACCTCATCCGCAATGCGCTGGTGCAGATCGCTATCATCGAGATTGTGCAGCACCTGCGCGATCCAGTTGCCAATCTGCACCATCTCAGCGGGGCCCATCCCGCGTGTAGTTACGGCCGGTGTGCCCAGCCGAATCCCGCTGGTTTTCCACGGCGGCTGCGTATCATAGGGAATCGCATTCTTATTCACCGTAATCGCCGCCTGCTCCAGTGCCATTTGGGCCTTCGCCCCAGTTACGTTCAAGCTGGTCAGGTCTACCAGCATCAGGTGATTATCCGTGCCGCCACTCACCAACGTAATGCCCTGCTGCACGAGGGTCTCAGCCAGCGTGCGGGCATTCTGGCGAATGTTCTGGGCATATGTCTTAAACTCCGGCTGCAACGCCTCGCCAAAAGCGACCGCCTTAGCCGCAATGATGTGCATCAGCGGCCCGCCCTGCGTACCCGGAAAAACGCTGCTGTTGATCTCTTTGGCGTTCTCACTGGTCATGAGGATCATCCCCCCGCGAGGCCCACGAAGCGTCTTGTGCGTCGTCGTCGTGACAACGTGCGCGTGCCCTACCGGAGTGGGGTGTTCACCCGCCGCCACCAAGCCAGCCGTGTGGGCAATATCGGCCATCAAGCGTGCGCCCACCTCATCGGCAATCGCCCGCATGCGCTCGAAATCAATCAGGCGCGGGTAGGCACTTGCGCCAGACGTAATCAGCTTGGGGCGCACCTCGCGGGCAGTGCGGGCCAGATCATCATAATCAATCAAGCCAGTCTGCGGATCAACGCCGTAGAAATGCACATTGTACCATTTGCCACTAAAGTTGACGGGGCTGCCGTGCGTCAAGTGCCCGCCTTGATCAAGGCGCATGCCGAGAATCGTATCGCCCGGCTGAAGCAGCGCGGTAAAGACCGCGATATTCGCTTGCGCCCCACTGTGCGGCTGAACATTCGCAGTCTCTGCTCCAAACAGGGCACACGCCCGATCAATCGCCAGTTGCTCGACGACATCGGCAAATTCACAACCACCGTAGTAGCGTTTGCCGGGTAAGCCCTCTGCGTACTTGTTGGTAAAGATCGAGGCTTGCGCTTCGAGCACGGCTCGGCTGGTATAGTTTTCACTCGCAATTAGCTCTAGCCCGTCGCGCTGGCGACGGACTTCATTCGCAATGGCCGCCGCGATTTCGGGATCACTGCGGTACAAGGTTTGCAACAGCATCGGCTCATACTCCTCTAGGATTGTCTTGGCTTGAATCGAACGGCAACAGGGAAACGGGAATGTCCGTGCCCTGCTGCCGCTATCCACATTGATCAACTAGGATCAGGAATTATCCGGCAGATCACCAGTTATGCCACCGTTTCGCCCGGTTGCAGCGCAATCACCGTCGGGCTAATGCGGAACTCCGCACAGGCTTCGCGCAGCCCCTCCGGTGTGCCGTGTAGCAGCGGGAACGTGCCCCAGTGCCCACCGATTACCATTGGCGCACGGAGCAGCTTGAGGGCGTAGGCGGCCTCGCGCACGCCCATCGTGTAGTGATCACCAATCGGCAAGATCGCCAGATCGGGCTGATACAGATCACCGATCACCAGCATGTCATAGGTCACCGCTGTATCGCCCGCTGCATACACGGTGAAGCCATTTGAAAAGCGCAAGACGTAGCCCGCCGGATCACCGAGCGCGATGATCTGGCCATCTTCAAGCAACGTGCTGCTGTGGTGTGCAGTAGTCATCGTCACCTTCACGCCTGCGACTTCAATCGTGCCACCCTTATTGGTCGTGATGATCTGGCTATCGGGGATGCCGTGCCCAACGAGCCATGCCATTAGATCATATTGACACACAATCGCTGCGCCGGTGGCTTTCGCAAGCGCAACCAGATCGCCAATATGATCGGCATGCCCATGCGTCACAAGGATTGCATCCACACCCTCGCGCACCCGTTGCTTCCACGCATCGGGGCAGGCCGGGTTGCCATCCACCCAAGCATCAATCAGCAGGCGTTTCCCTTCCGGCGAAACGATGTAGAATGTGCCGTGTCCTAGCCAGCTAATCGCTATATCGCGTCCTATTGTTGGTGTCACAGTGCTTCCCTCCGCTTCTTTGCTGTTTGGTATGCTAGTGAGTCAAACATTTCAGACCGTCATTGCAGGATTTGGTATATTCCCCTGTCAGTATAGCACAGAGCCGGAGCACAAGGCCTGCGTCATCCGAATGATCGCGGGGAGGAGGCCGACCATCACGTAGCATGCACAGTCGTCCGTAGACTTGCAAGCTAACACGCCCGCACAAGGTGGCAGGAGCTGCGCGTGCATTCCTATGCATTATACCTGACACTGGTCGCGTCGAGTGAGGCTACCCGGCGCGGCTCCACCTCATACCCGCGCGTTTGGTATAATGGCACGGGAACGACCGATAGTTTAGCGAAAGAAAGCGAACGCATGCGGATCATGTTTGCGCTGACTTATTACCGCCCGCATACCAGTGGGCTGACGATCTACGTCCAACGCCTTGCGACAGAGATGGCCCGACGCGGGCACACCGTCACGATCCTCACCTCGCAGTACGACCCAAGCCTGCCCACCCGCGAGGTGGTTGACAAGGTGCGGATAGTTCGTGCGCCCGTCGTTGCCCGCATCAGTAAGGGAGTGATTATGCCCACCATTGGCTGGCTGGCGACTGCGCTTGCGCTCAATCACGATGCCATGAGCCTGCACCTGCCCCAGTTCGATGCCAGCGGGATTGCCTTGCGCGGGCGGGCCCTACGCCAACCCGTGGTGCTGACCTACCACTGTGATCTGCTCCTGCCACCGGGGCTGATCAACAAAGTTGCCAATGTTGCCGTAGATGTGAGCAACCGCGCCGCCGGCACGCTTGCCACGCGCATTGTGGCCTACACGCAAGATTACGCCGACAACTCGCCGTTTCTGTCCAGCTTCCGCGAGAAGATCGAAGTCATCCCCCCGCCGGTCGAAGTCGCCACCATCCCGGACACAGCGGTGGCCGCCTTCCGACGACGCTGGAATATACAGGGGCCAATTATTGGGATGGCGGCGCGGCTTGCTTCCGAAAAGGGCGTAGAGGTGCTGCTCAATGCGCTGCCGCGAATTCTTCGCGTGTACCCCACTGCGCGGGTGCTCTATGCGGGGCAGTACGAGAATGTGCTCGGCGAAGAGGCCTATGCTTTGCGGCTTGCACCATTGTTTGAACGCTATCGTGATCACTGGACGTTTCTGGGCACCCTCAATCCCAAAGAGATGGCGGCCTTTTTTCCCAATCTCGATGTACTGACTGTACCGAGCCTGAACTCGACCGAGTCGTTTGGCTTAGTGCAAGTCGAGGCGATGCTCTGCGGTACGCCATGTGTGGCGAGCAATTTGCCCGGCGTGCGCCAGCCAATTCAGCAGACGGGGATGGGGCGCATTGCCGCAGTTGGCGACAGTGCTGATCTCGCTGACGCGATCATTGAAGTACTGGGCAACAAGGCGCGGTATGTGCGCCCGCAAGCCGAGATCGCGGCCCGCTTCAGCACATCGCGCACTGCCGAGCTATACGAGCAGCTCTTTTGGCAGCTCTGTCCGTCGCTCAGGGAGTAAGTCCACTACGACTCTTCGGGGTGGGCCCGTTGCATCTCATTGAAGCCTTGCTGGCGAATATCCTCAATGCGCCGCTCCACTTCGCGGCGAAGCTGGCGGCGGAGCACTGCCCCATTATAGCGGCGTTGTTCAGTTGGTGTCGTAATCTGAAGTTGCGGCACTGGCATCGGCACGCCCGCATCATTCACGGCCACCATCGTGAAGTAACACGTCATCACGTGGCGTTCAGCCCGCAGGCGAATATTTTCTGAAACTACCCGCACCCCAATCTCCATCGAGGTTCGGCCGGTATAGTTCACAGATGCGAGAAACGTGACCAGTTCGCCTACATGCACTGGGCGATGGAAGAAGACCTGATCAACCGAAACAGTGACAACATAGCTGCCACAGTAGCGCGAAGCACAGGTATACGCTACTTGATCGAGCAAATTGAGCATTGCCCCGCCATGCACGTTGCCAGAGAAATTGGCCATGTTGGGGGTCATCAGCACGGTCATCCGCAGGCTTTTGTATTGCTCTTGTTGCTCCATTGATCCTCCTCCTCATTGATTATGTCAAGCTATGAATCAGCAACGATGCTACTCTACTGTCATTGTAGGAGCACGGGTTACATTCGGCTGGCCCAGTGCCAGCCGAATGTGATTGAGCAGCGTTTCGGGTGACGTACTCGCTTTCTGGATGATGGTGCGCGTGCGATGGGCAAGAACCTCACGCTCAACGCTGGTCAGGTCACGCGCAGTCAGGATCAGCACGGGGGTCTGACGCACGTGCGAGTAGGTCTCTAGCGCAGCTAGCACCGCAAATCCATCGAGAACAGGCATTATGAGATCGAGGATGATTAGATCGGGAGTCGAATTCCGCAGCAGCTCAAGTGCAATCGCCCCATTCTCAGCCAGATCAACGCTGTAGCCATGCACTTCCCCTAGATAGAACGCAAGGTTGTTTCGCACATCCTGATCATCATCTGCAATGAGAATGCGTGCGTGCTGAGCAACCAGCTGGCGCACGGTGCGGTACAGTTGCTCGCGGTCAATCGGCTTGACCAAATAAGCGTTGGCGTTGGGGGGCACCCCGATGCGCTGGTTATCGAGGATGCTACAGATCAACACCGGAATGTGGCGCAGATCGTGGCTGTGTTTCAGTTCCGCGAGCACTTCCCACCCATCGCGGTACGACATGAGAATGTCAAGAATGATCAGCACCGGCTGGATGCGGCGGGCTTCATCCACCGCTTTGCGGCTATCCGTCACCCCAACCACCAGAAACCCTTCAGATTGGAGATAGCTCTGCAAAATTTCGATCATCGCTCGATCATCATCTATCGCAAGAATGATTGGGCGCGTTGGGGCAGGTGGGTCATCGAGCACCACCGGCCCGGCGGGATCGTGTTCGGGCGATGTATGCGCGGTAGAAATCGGGATGGTGAAGGTAAACGTGGAGCCAATGCCGGGCGTGCTGTCCACGGTGATGCTGCCACCGTGCATCTCGATAATGCGCTTGCTAATGGCTAAGCCGAGACCAGTGCCCTGATAGGTGCGCCCACTATCTTCTTCAACTTGGCGAAACTCCTCAAAGATCAGGGCGTGTTTGTCTGCCGGAATGCCAATGCCCGTATCCCGAATGCTAATGCTGACCACATTTCCGTGACGGCATGCATGAACTGAAATTGACCCCGCATCAGTAAATTTGGCCGCATTGGAAAGCAGGTTCAGCAGCACCTGCCGCATGCGCGTGCGATCAATATAGAGCAAAGGCAGACCCGGCTCGATCTCGCAGGTGAGCGTAATCGGTTTGCCTTTGATTAAGCCCATAGTTGTAGAAAGCGTACTTTTGATCAACACATCAATTGGGATCGCCACCGGATGCAAATTCATATGACCGGCTTCGATCTTCGATAGATCCAGAATATCGTTGATCAATCCGAGCAGATGCTCACCGCTTAGGCGCACGCGCTCCAGATAATCTACCTGTTCAGGGGTCACCGCACCGCGCAAGCCACTACTCAGGATGCGCGTGAAGTTGATAATCGAGTTGAGCGGAGTCCGCAGTTCATGCGACATATTGGCAAGGAA
>CALCJV010000105.1 GCA_937967405.1 uncultured Chloroflexales bacterium
GAGTTTCAGGATAGTGCCAGTGGGGCAGAGGCCAACAACATCACCGTGCCCAACCCTGCCAACTACACCATCAGCTTCAATGCCGACGGGAAGCTCGCCTACCGCGCCGATTGCAACGTCGGTAATGGCACGTATACGCTCGATGGCAGCCAGCTCACTATTAAGCTAGGGGCCACAACGCTAGTTGCCTGCCCTGATGACTCGCTCGATCAGGAGTTCCGCACCCGCCTTGAACAAGTTGCCGCCTTCGTCCAAGAGGGCGACCAGCTCGTGCTCAACCTTGGGGCCGATGCGGGCAACATGGTCTTCCAGCCGGAGTAAGCCCAACGACAGCGGGCAACTCATATCCACCCTGCACACGCCACAGCATCAAGCAACAACGCTATGGCGTGTGCGTCGGTATCCAATTTCGCAGGAGCTACTCCTTAGGAGTCGAAGTCAATGCCCGAAGCAAGTTTCCCAATCGCCCCACCAGCAGCGGCACACACTAACACAAAGATCACTGTCACAACAATAATCGCTACGTTCTGTGCGTGCGTCCAGAAGGTGAACCCCAAAATAAAGCCGACTAACGCCCCGACCCCAATCCCAGTTAGGATGTACCCATCGCGCTCGCGCTCAAGCTCGGCGCGGTTCTTCACCTCATCGCGGTTCACGGAAGATTCTGTTGACATACGCACACCTCTCTGTGAGTATCAATTCCTAATAACCAGTTAGTATGAAAATGATACCACAAGGCAATGAAGATGACAACTATTCTTGGCCCAAAAAGTGGCAATCACCATGGCTCTCGCCCTACTCCGCGAGGCCGTGCGGATCAGCGACGGGCAGCGTAAAGGTAAAGATACTCCCCCGCCCAACCTCACTCTCCACCCAGATGCGCCCACCATGCAGCTCAACGAGCGCACGGGCAATGCTCAAGCCTAGCCCAGTGCCCCCAATTCGGCGCGTGTTCGTGTTATCTACCCGATAGAAACGTTCCCAGATGCGCGGCAAATCTTCCGGCGCAATGCCAATACCTTGATCGCGCACCCGCACCACCAGCCAGCGTCCCGGCGGATGATCGGCCGGCAAGGCCGTAGGCTCCTGCACCTCCAGCTCAATCTCGCCCCCGTCGGGGCTGTACTTGATCGCATTGGTGATCAAGTTAAAGATGATTTGCTTCACCTTGTCGCGGTCTATATACACCGGCGGGAGCACATCATTCACCCGGATCACGATCCGATGGCGTTCCAACGAACCCACCTGCGTAACGAGTTCGGTAATCACCTGCCGCAGCGGAACCATCCAACGGTTGAGCTTGAGTGTGCCAGCATCGAGGCGTGAGAGATTGAGCAGGTCATCTACCAGCCGCGCCAGATGATCGGCTTGGTCGTAGACTGTCTGAACAAACTGGCGTTGGTCTTCGGGCTTGAAGCTGCGGGCTAAGAGCAGCTCGGCGTAACCAAGAATTGAGGTGAGAGGCGTGCGGAGTTCGTGTGATACCACCGACACGAATTCATGCTTGAGCCGATCCAGCTCACGCTCACGGGCCATATCCTGCACGGCCCATAGCCGCCCAACAATCTCCTGCGCTGCGTCACGGGTAGGAACCGAAGTGATCTGCACTTCCTGCGGCGGATCATGCAGGCGGATCGTGATAATCTGCATATCGGCGGGGTTGCGCTGATCCTGCACGCACAGCCGCTCCAGTGCGCTTGGGTCGTGCAGGCGCGGCAGCAGTGCCGCCACCAGATCAAGCGGTACATACTGGAGCGTGGCGGCGTGTTCTGCATCCAGCCCCCAACACGTCGCCCATGCGCTATTGCTGCGGAGCACGCGCCCGTGCAGATCAAGCAGGGCTAAGCCAATCGGCAAGCTGCTGGTGTAGATCTGCTGCAACTGGGCCGCTTGGTCGCGCACCACCTGATCATCGAGCGCACGCCACAGCACCGGCGCATACTGCTCGCACAGATGGTTGGCGCGGGCCAATTCGTCCTCGCCAAAGGCAAGCGAGCGCGGACTGTCCAGCACCAGCACGGCAAGCACCTGCCCCTGTGCCACAACCGGCACTGCAAGCTCGGCGCGGATCGGGCTGGCGACGGGAAATAGCAGCGTATCGGGGGCAACATCCCGCAGCAACGTCGCCCGTCCACTCTGGGCCACCCGCCCGGCCAAGCCCATGTTCCAGCTCACGCGCTGCTCTGGGCTAGGCGAGACCACCCCGCCGAGATCGTAGCCATGCTGAGCGACGAGAATGAGTTCGCCCCGTGCTGCATCTACCCGGCATACCGCGCCATATTCTGCCCGCGTGTGGTGCTGGGCATCGTGCAGCAAGCGGTGCAGCAGATGGCACAAGTCAAGCTCAGACGTGGGCTGCGCCGCAAGCGCAACGGCAGGCACACTGGGGGTCGCAAGCGGCAGCAAGGTAGCAGCGGCAACAGGGGCATGCAGCGCGGGCTGACGGCGCAGCACCCCTTCACGCGCAATCGCTACGGCAAGCTGCGGGCTGAGGGCTTGCACAAACTCCTGCTCCACCGCTTGCAGGCGGGTTGCCGGAGCCGCCCGACATTCGAGCATCCCCCATAGGCGTTCGCTCCAGCGGATCGGCACCCCTAGATAAACTTCATCCCCATTGGCGAGGACACGGCGATGCAACGTGCCCGCAAGAGCCGTATGGCGCATCAAGGTGTCATCCCACGCGGGTGCGGGCAGCGTGCAGTACTGCTCCCGCTGTGCGCCGGGCTGCGCCGATTGGAACCAGCAAATCAGGCGTACATGTTGGCAGCGCAGCACACTTTGCAGCATGGCGAGGAGTTCATCCATCCGTACCGCAAACGCCTGCTCATTATTCAGGAGGCGCGTTGCTTGGGCCAGCAACGCCAGCATCCGCGTCGAGGCGGGCGGCGCAGGAGGTGGTGTGGTCACAGGTGCATCCCGTTCATCGTCATGTTCATCCATCGGTTTGGCTCTCTGTCATGATATGAACGATCCGCACGCTCGTTTCAGGCGGTGTCAGGTGTTGGGAGCTTGACCAGCCACCTGCACGCTAGCCCTGCCGCACCACAAGCGTGATCTCTAGCGTGTAGCCGTTTGCGTCACACAAGGTCGTACTGACAGCCGTGCTGCCATCCGGCTGCGGCACAGGCGCAATCGCCCCAATGCGCGGTTGGGCATTGGTAAAGCGTTCATCGGCAAGCATCATGTCGAGCATCTGCGTGGCCCGACGGGCAGCATCCATCGCCGCCGCCGTGATTGGCGCAACCGGCGGCACGGCAGACGGGGCAGTGGGCGAGACCGGCGCAACTGGCGGCGGGGTGGGTTGCGGGGCAAGCGGCACGGGCACCGGCGCAGATTGGGCTGCTGTGGGCGTGCCTGTCTCTGGGATGGTATAGGCAGCGCGGGTGTAGCGCGGGCGCGGCTGGGTTCCACTCCCCGCCACCTTCAGCCGCACCGCCGGATCGCCCAGCACCACGTAGCTGCGCGCATCGTTGTGCGTGGTCCACAGGCGGGCAATCTCCTCCTCGCGGGTGGCACTGGTGTCTTCGAACTTAAAGCGTTGCTCAAGGGCGCGGGTCAAATCGGTAGCCGTCTCGGCATAGCGCAGATTGAACCAATCGAGGCAATAGCCGATGGGGTAGCCTTCGAGCATGAGCTTCTTCAGCGCAACCTCAAAGGTGTTCAGTTGGGGCGTGCGCTCATACATAAACGAATAGCCCCACGCCCGCTCCACATGCGCCACCACCGCGAGCGCACCGCCCGCCGGATGGCTGAGCATCGCTTGGGGTAGCTGGGCAAGGAACGGCTGTGGCGCAAGCTCTTGGACGTGGCGGGCCCGCGCAAACTCATCGTAGAGCGGTGTCCCCCCGCCGTAGCAGGCGAAGAAGAAGGCCATACTGCCGAGCAGATTTACATCACGGTCGGCAGGCAGATCGGCGGCACTAAAGTACCACTCACGCGGCATCGCATCTGCACCATTGGGCAAGCGCGACGCGGGGCCGTCCCAATCTTGGCAGACCAGCCCACCCTGATCACTGAGCTGGCGCGGGTGGCTGTTGGGGAAGCCTAGCCCATGACTGGCGGTGAACAGCAACGCAGGTGTCGCATTGCCGCCCAGCACCTCGCTAAGCTGGGCTTTGTAGGTCTGCTCGGCAAGCAGGGCCGTGATCTGCCACTCTTGGGCCGCGGCGATCTGCGCGGCGGCGGCGTGGGCTTCATCCTTGCGCCCACGGCCATCAGCCCGCGCTTGGGCGGCGGTAGCGCGTTGCACCTCTGCCGCAATTAGGTTGGGGAGATGCGTATCGGCCAGCGGCGCGATCAGCTTGGTGGCACTCGCTTCGGTTGCGCGATCATCGCGGTTGTGTACCCCAAACAGGGTGATCCGACGCGGTAGCGCAGGCAGCTCCTGTTCGGCCTGCACGACACTCTGCGCGTAGTGGGTGTAGGCTTCAAGGGTGGCGAAGTGCAACCGACCGACTGCGTAGCGCACATCCAGCGCATATTGGAAATCAAACGGAATCTCTTCGGGGCTAGCCACAATCAAGAGGTAGTAGGGCAAGCGATCTGCATCAACAGGCCCTGTTACAGGTGCATCGTGGCGGTGGTTAAAATCACGCGCACTCTCACCCGCTCGGTAGCCGTCGTTACCGCTCAATTCACGGTAGCGTGGGCCCGCTTGGGCGCGGCGCAGATCGAGCAGTGGCGCAAGCGCGGTGCGGATGCGCGGATCGCCGTTGCGCGGGAACAGCACCCCCCAGCCCGTCTGGGTCAAATCACGTTGATCGGCATCAATTGCGGCAGAGTCCTTTTGGCTATCGCGGAAGCGCAGTGCGCTCTGCTGCTCGCCACTGACCGCCCCCATTGCCGCCTGCGCTACGTGGATCAGTTCGGTACGGGTCGTCTGGGTGAGATAGCCACCAGTCGTCGCATCAAGGCCGTTAAAGATCAGTTGATCGGCGTGTGCTGGCAGCATTGCTGCTCCTCTTGTGCTGATCGGGATAACGCATACGGCTAGTATAGCACACGCTCACCGCGCAACTTAAGCTGCGCTTGCTTGATTGCGGCGCATACGGATCGCGTAGGCAATGCCATCTTGCAAGGTGCTGCGCGTCACGATGCCAGCTAAGCTCACCCCCAACGTGACCAGCGTCTGGGCGATCTTAGGCTGGATGCCCGTCAGGATCACCTGCGCCCCCAGCAAGCGCACGGCTTGGGCGGCTTGGATCAGGACATTGGCCACCTGCGTATCCACCGTCTGCACGCCCGTAATGTCGAGGATCGCGGCATGCGCGTTTCGCCGGTCAACCCCTTCGAGCAGCATCTCCAAGACGGCTTTGGCCCGACCCGTATCAATTGCGCCAATCAGCGGCATAATCACCACGCCATCGGCAATGGGGATCAGCGGGGTAGATAGCTCGCGGATGGCGGCACGTTGCATCTGGATAATCCGTTCGGTCAGCAGGAGATGTTCTTCTTCGGCTTTGACCCGCGCACTCACATCTATAGCCACACCAATCACTCGTTGCACCACACCGAAGTCATCACGCACCGGAGCGAGCCACGTCTCCATCGTAATCGCGCCCTGTTTTGAAAGAAAGTGCCCTTCAGTACCTTGCAACGCAGCTCGGTACGCTTCGAGTGCGGCAGGGTCATCTTGCAGCAGATCAAACACCGACTGTCCAATCAAATGGGCGGGGTCCACGCCGAGTTGATACAAGGCACGGCCCTCAGCCGACAAGACCAGCCCTTGCGAGTCCACTTCAAAGATCGTAATCGGCATGTAGGTGAGTAATGTTTGGAGCAGATTGGTGCTGCGCTGCAACGCAAGGGTGCGTTCGAGATTGATCGTTTCGAGATCGGTATTCAGGCGGCGCAACTCATCTTGGGCAAGGTGTTGGGTAGTGTTATCGGTGTGTGTGCCTGAAAGACGAATGTATTTACCCTCTGCATCGCGTTCAGTAACATCTGCACGACACAAAATCCAGAGCCAAGAGCCATCCTTGTGACGCATCCGATACTCCACTTCGTAAACCAGAATCTTGTGTTCCAAAAAAGCATTCAGCATATCAAGAGCTGGCTGGACATCATCTGGATGGGTGAGTGCGACCCACGTATCAGTTGAATGCTCAAATTCATCGGGGCGGTAGCCGAGCATGGTTATGTAGGTATCACTGAAGTACACTTCGCCGGTGGTAATATTCCAATCCCATAAGCCGATGTTGCTGCTGTCAATGGCTTTGATGTACAGATCGTTGACCATCTCCAGTTCGGCGATCTGTTGTTTGGCGGTGGCAAGTTCTGCCTGTAGTGCTGCGATTTGTTGTTGTAAGGTATTCACCACTCATCCTCCCTATTGATGCTTGCATTCCTCTCTTTATTTTAACGCAGATTTGATCCGTTTGGACCGCAAAATAGCGGTGGATGAACTGGGAACGATCTCGCCGGTATGGGCGTTGTATCTGTAGGGATTGGCATTACGGGTATAATGGGATGAGGCGTGTGCATGCTGCGGATACACCTACCCACACAGCCGCAACGCATCCGTGCTATGCTGAACGAGAGCTACCTTGCAGAGAGGGCAAACTGTCTGTGTTTATATCATCACATCGCGCAAACCCATGCTTCCTTTGGCTGATCGCCGTACTGTTGGTGGGCTGTGGGGCTACGCCGCCTGCACCAGCCGCTCCTCCTACGATAGCCGCCCCACAGCTACCGACGTTGAGCGTACCGCCCACTGATGCACTAGGGCTATATGCGAGCTTGCCACAGAGTGTAACCAGCGAAGGCTACCATGTACTTGGTGCGCCAGATGCGCCCGTCACGCTGGTGATGTATTCGGATTTCCTGTGTGGCGCGTGTGCGTACCACGTCACCGAGCTAGAGCCAAAGCTGCTCACCGAGTTTGTGCAGCCGGGCACCGTCAAGCTCGTGTATCGCCACCTCGCACAGCTCGGCGAAAGCTCGCTCCTTACGGCGCAGGCGGTGGAGTGTGCCGCCGATCAGCAACGCTTCTGGGAGCTACGGGCGGCTCTGTATGCGAATCAGATTGGGCTGTTTAGCAGTGGCGGGCGGCTACGCGAGTTCCTCGCCCAGCTCGCCGCAACGCAGGGCTTGGATCAGACGGCATTCGCGGCGTGCCTCGACAATCAAACCCACCGCGCCGCAGTTGAGGCGGATTTTGCGGCCGCCACCGCCGCAGGGGTGCGGGCGCGGCCGGTCTTCGATATTCAGGGGCGCGGCGAGCCTGAACGCCTGATTGGAGCCTTGCCCCTGAGCCAGTTCCGCGAGAGCTTGGGCAATGCCGCACCCTAACCCCCCCCACGATCCGCAGCAGCGATCCGGCTGCACCACGACGATCAATATTGTGTTGCCACTCAGTGTGGTGGCAGTGAGCCTTGCTGTGCTAATGATGGTGCTGTTTGCCCCACAGCAGCCCGCCACCAGCCTTGTCCATCCGGACCGCCTGCCGACGCAGCCGGTGGCAATCGGGCCGCGTACAGCCCTAGACGCGCCTACCCCACCAGACCAGTTCAACCAATCGGCTGCTAATCAGATGTTTCAACAAGCAACCCCCTACCTTAGCCCAACCCCAACAAACTACCCCTACCCTACGCCATCCGTGACGGCTTCAGCTTCCGCCACAGCCACCTTCACGCCTACCAACACGAATACACCCTTCCCCAACAATGGCGGTGGTGGAGTCGGCAGTGGAGGTATCTTTGAGCGTACCAGCATCGCTGCCACCGAAGCCGCAATCCGCCAAGAGATTGAAGCAACTGATCAAGCGGCCATCGCTGCAACCGCCGAAGCCGTTACTACAACCCCAGAGCCAGAAGAGCAGTTCTTCACTTGCATTCCGGGTACGACAGTTGAAATTGCGGGGAGTGATGCCCCCGCCAACACCGACCTGATGATCTTTATGCATGGACGGGCCATCGGCGGCGGGCGCAGTGATCGCAACGGCCGCTACCGCATCCTGATCACAATTGGACCAGAGCGTCCGGATACCTACTTGCTGGAGATCAAAACCCGCGAACGGCGCATCCTGATCCGCGAGGCAGAGTGCAATGTCCCCGAACCAACTCCGCGCCTGCTCCCCAATGCACCGCGTGCGCCGTGAGTACTGGGCAGGCGGCGGCTCTAAACATGGCCCATACCTGCCCCACCCTTGCTATAATGAGAGCAATGCCTACGTCGGCAATGTGACCGTGTAGCAATCGGCACAAGTTGCGTGCTATCTGCAAACACGCAATCAATCGGCTGTTTTACCGCATGACTATCAACCACCAATAGGACAACTAAGGATAGACCTATGGACAACCAACAGATCAATACTCGTTGCTGGCGCACCGCCCTACGCCGCCTAAGCCTATGCGCGGTGCTGTTCCTTCTCCTGCTCAGCAGTACGCCACTTCACCCCGCCGCCGCCCAGAGCCAACCCCAGCCGCGCCCACGTGAGGCCCGGGTGGGGGTAACCCTCGAAGCCAACCCCAATCTTTATGTGGCGGCGGGCACAATCCTCGCCTACAAGCTCCGCGCCGAAAACTATTCCAGCTCTGGGATTATGCACTATGCGCGGGTCTTCCTCGCTTACGACCCTAGCACGATGACGCTGATAGATACAGCCTTCGATGACCCCATCCAAGACTACATCGCGGCCATTGATGCCAGCCAGATCGAGGTTTTCTTCGGCTCCATTGGGCCCCGCACCGCCCGCTTTGCCGTGCTGTATATGCAGCTCAATGACGATCTTCCGGTAGGTATGATCCTGCCGATGTGGGGCCGATATACATGGGAAGATCGGCACGGCAACTACGGGCTGAGGCTTCGAACCAACTCCGCACCGGTGATCGTGAATGTGCAGAATGTCTCCACGCCCTACGTCTGGATGGCGGTTGAGCCACAGGTTGCCCCCGTAGGCACGCCAATTGGCTTCTTCACAGATCGGCTGTTGCCGCATGAGCGAGTCTGGATTACCCTGCTCAAGCCCGATGGCACACAGCAGCAAATGCCCCAGAACCGCCGCCTGCTGGTCACTCCTGAGGGCAATCTATGGCTCGATCTGGATACGACTGGACTACCGCCGGGCGAATACAGCTACATTGTGCGTGGGGATCGCAGCCGCCTCGAAGCCGCTGCATCGTTCACGCTCACCGCTCAATAGCCAATCCAAAGGAGTCCGCCCTATGCCCAGCCCACCTACCCTCGCCCCAGCCGAGACGGCCCTTGCCCATCGCCACTGGACGGTGGCTGAACTGGCCACACTCGAACTCCCGCCCGATACCGATGTTGAGCTGCTCGAAGGGGTACTGACGATGGCGACTCGCCCACACTGGAACCACCAACAGATCATCGGGTATTTCATGTGGCTGCTGCAAAGCTGGATTCGGCAGGGCGATGGACATGGCACGGCAATGCCAGAGCCGGGTCTCATCCTTGCCCCCGACACTGCGTTGATCCCCGATCTGGTCTGGATCAGTGCCGCTCGCGTCGCCGCCGTGCTGCACAGCGACGGCAAGCTGCACGGCCCACCCGATCTGGTGATTGAGGTATTATCCGGTGGAGCCGAAAGCAGCCAGCGTGACCGTGAAGCCAAGCGCGAGGTCTATGTCCGCTCCGGCGTGCAGGAGTATTGGATCGTGGATCGCTTCACCCAGACGATTGAAGTCTATCGCCCCACTGCCGACAACACGCTTGCGCTTGCCCTGACCGCCACCACCGCGAGCACCCTGACTTCGCCCCTGCTGCCCGGCTTCGTCTGCCGTGTGGCAGAGGTGTTCGCCTAGCACGGGCTACTTACTCCACGCCAAGCCCGAGTCGGGATCAATACCCATCTTCGCCGTCATTTGGCGCGGCGGGCCTGCTTGCAAGCCTCCCGTCTCAGAGACACGCACATCCATGATCCACAGCTCGAAGCGCGGCGCATCGGGCGGCACGGCCAGAAATGCAAGCTGGCTTCCATCCGGCGAGAACACGGGTGCACGCACTGTGCCGAGTGTCGTTAAGCGTTGCGGCACGGGAGTCGTACCACTCGGCGCATTGCCCGGCAGCACCCACAGATCAGTCTGGTTCTCGTGGCGGGCAGTGTAGACGAGCCAGCGGCCATCGGGTGAAAAGGCGGGATCATAGCTACGGTAGGGCGTGCCGGGGTATGGCTCGACTGCGCCTGTCGTCAAATCAAGGCGGTGCAAGCGTTGGTCGCCATCTCTCTGCAACGTGGTGCGCGAAAAGACCAGCGCAGTGCCATTTGGATGTAACGCAAATCGCCCCAGATTGGCCGAGGCATCACTCAACAGCTGCGTGGCCCCACCACCCTGCGCGAGGTTCCACGCAAACAGCGTCAAGGGGTAATCAGTAGCGGGAACACCGTAGGGCTTGCCTGCCTGCGACAGAGCATAGAGCGTGCGCCCATCAGGCGACCAGACGGGATAGAAGGCCCACATCGTATCGTAGATGCGCTCGTTGCTCTGGAGCGGGTAATCAGAACTGTTCGCCGTAACTTCGGCTATCGGCTGCCCATTCGCATTGGCAAGCACGAGATCACTGTAACTCTGCCCCCGCGAAACGTAGGCGATGCGCTCGCCATCTGGCGACCATGTCGGCTGCCATGCATTACCGGTGGTAATCAGAGGGCGCGGCTCATTGCCCTGCCACAGCCAGATCGTGCCATTGTGGGCAAACAGCAACCGCCCCGCAATGCCGTCTAAACGCGGGCGGGCCTTGTTCGGCGCAGCCGGAGCCGCTGGTTCAGCCGTAATCGGGGTCAGCCCAGCATCGCCGTTTGGCGTAACAGGGGGGCTTGGGCGGCTACAGCTCGACAGCAGTAGCCCAACACATACGAGCAGCAACAACCGCCGTAGGCGGGGGGTATCGGTCATGCACATCTCCTCAGCTTGGTTACCGAGCGGGGCCTCAGCATGGAAAGCCCACTCGCCTCGCGTAGCAGTATACCACTCTCTGCGAAAGCATGTATAATTTTGGTAATCTGAACCAACGCCTACAAACCCAACTCTGGAGGTACGACCTATGGCTGTCAAAAAGAGCAAAATTCCGGAACTGAAGATCAAGTTGGCAACCGCCACAGACTTCAGCAAAATTTTCGACTTCTTCTTCACCCATTTTGTGGAAAAAGACCCCGAAGGCAATTTTGGGGAACCCGCAGATCGGCGCGACTTGCTTGAGATTATCGCCCATACGGGCCGCGCAATCCTCCAGACTAATCGGGTTGAGTTGACTGAGGGCCGCGTAATGTGCCTGCCGCAATACCAATTCTATCACGGTGGGTTCCAGCTCAACGGGCATTTGGGTGTGTTTTTCTACTTCGAAGACATAGACAAAGGCGCACTCCTATTACAGAAGGGCCCGCAATCGTTCTTCGCTCGCATTAGTATCAGGCAGATCAGCCCGCCGCCGGCCCCACCCAAAAACTAGCCCCACACCAACAGGAGATTCACCCATGAGCAACACCACCTCAGACCCACTTCGGCAACTGCCTGCACTTAAGCTGAAGCTGACAACAGCCACAAACCTTGCTGAGATTTTTGATTTCTTTTTCGATCATCTTAGCACCAACACGGCATTTATCCGCATGGGTGAATTGCGCCCTGATCCGCACCTACGCGAAACTATTGCCCGCTCGGTGCAGCCAATCCTCAAGAACGATGCGATCCGATTTGATCAGGAGCGCATGCTCTATATTAGCAAGAGCAAATTCTATCACGGCTCGATGCTGCTGAATGGCAACCCGACCGCGTTTCTCTTCTTTGAGGACATCAACAAAGGAGCCATCAGCCTGTACCATGTAGCCACCCAACATTCCTACAATGGGCGGGTTACCCTTCAGCCGATCAATCCGCCGCCGCCGCCATCACCCAACTAAGGTGCAGAGTCGGTGATTGCCAGTCTCCGCCCGCGCCTCACACATCGGGCACGAGCAGCACCTTGCCCGCCGACATCTGGCGTTGGTAGTGGGCTAGAGCGGCATTCACCCGCGAGAGCGGATAGGTGGCTTGCACGGTGCTGCGGAAATCGGCATGGAGCGTGGATTGGATGTGACTCCCAATCTGCAACAGGCGCGGCAGGCTCTTGGCCCGGAACCAATCCGCAAGCCAAAAACCTTCCACCTGTTGGTGCCGAAAGATCAGCTCAGCCGGATTGACGTGGACGCGATCACCCGCTAGTGCACCATACACCACCACCCGCGAGCCGTTCGGCATACCGGTGAGCAGCGTACCAGTCAAATCGCCGCCCACCGCATCAAAGGCGATGGTCGCCTTGAGCTGGCGGCTCAGCTCGGTGAGTTGCTGCACAAAGTCTGGTTCACTACTGTTCACAATGTGCGTAGCTCCTTCGGCTTGCAGGATCGCCACCTGCTCAGCGCGGCGCACAATGTTGATCAGGGGCAACCCCATCCGGCGGGCATGGCGCACAATCATCAAGCCCAGACTGCTCGCTGCCGCCGTCTGGATCGCCGCCGCATGCCGCCCCGTGCGGGCTAGCTCCACCAAGCCCCACGCCGTCAACGGATTGACGATCAGCATGGCTCCTTGGACAAGGCTCACATTCGGCTGCAAGGGAATGCAGCGCATCGCCGGAGTCCGCAGATACTCCGCCCATGTGCCATCGCCATCATCCGGCGTGCCACACGCCACCCGCTGCCCCAGATAGGGACGCAGCCACCACGCCTGCCCCACCGCAACAATTGTGCCACTGCCCTCGAAGCCGGGCGCAACTGGGAGCGGCTTCCGCAAGCCATATCGCCCCTGTAGAAACATCAGGTCAGATGGGTTAATCGGAGCCGCCGCTATCTTCACCAACACATCCGTATCGCCGAGCGGAGGCAGTGGCTTCTGCACGACGACTGGCGGCTGACCAATTTCCGTTAGTTGAACGACTTGCATCGTAGCAGGCAGGGGATTTGGCATAGCGCGGGTCTCCTTGCTTACGGGAACAGATACGGAAGGCGCGGCTGTTCAATCGGCTCAACCTGTGCCGCGTCAATCACTGCGAAGAGCATGCCCTCATCGCCTACGGTCTCCACGACCAACGTGCCCTGCACACGCACCCACGCATCGAGGGGTAGGCTGCTGCCATTTGCCCAACGCACGGGCAAGCCGGTAGCGACACCATCGGCGGCACAGCACGTGATTACAAAACGGGCGACATAGAACTCATCTGCACCGAGCGTGGCATCGTGATAGACAAAGCCTTCCACATCTATCGCTTCGCCATCGAGTGCAGTGCCCATCATGCTAATGCCCGTATTCCAGTGGAACAGGTTCCACTCATTCACATTGGCGGGTAGGCTACTGGCTTGCTGCGGCGATCCACCCGCTCGCACCGTCAGATCAAGCCCGCGCCCCGCCAGTGTATCGGCTCCAAGCGGGCGCGAAGGCACTAGCACGCCAAACAGCAGCGGCATGGCCAGCAGCAGATGCATCCACGTCAGGCGGGTGCGGCTACGCGGCTCAATGAAGACTCCGCGCAGGCGCACCCCCGCCATCATGAGCAGGCAGATTGCCCCCGCCACAACAAGGATGGTGTAGCGCGGGTGGATGTAGTAGTCAAGGTTGCCGCGGACCCACTTCATCAGCAACAGGGTTGCCGTGCCACCGAGAATAAGCACCTCGGCGACCACCGCATAGTTGATCGGGCGGGCGGCGGGCATGGCAGGAGTGGGAATCGTCGTCACCGTAATGCGCCTCCTAGCTAAAGTAGAAATTGATGATGATGCCTGACAGCAGCGCGAGCAGGAAGGTGAGCAGGGCAAGAATCGCCACGATATGCCGCTTGAAGGTGGTCGTCAGCATCAGGGTGCTTTTTATGTCAATCATTGGCCCAAACACGAGGAACGCCATAATCGCGCCGGGCGTGAAGGTATTGACGAATGACAAGGCAATGAACGAATCTACGGTTGAGCAGACCGACAGCACTACCGCTAAAGCCATCATCACCAAGATCGAGATGACCATGCCCCCGCCGAGGGCCAGCAAGGCCTGCTGCGGAAACAGGGTTTGCAGGGCTGCCGCAAGCATCGCCCCCGCAATCAGGAAGCGGGCCATCTCGAAGAACTCGACATTGGCGTGGTTGAGCACCCGCCGCAGGTTGCTCTCGCCACTTGCTGCTGCGTGGCTGTGATCGTGGTGGGGATGGCTATGGCTGTGGGCGTGATCGTGATCATGATTGTGGTGGTGATGCCCGTGCGCGTGGTGATGGTCATGGTCGGGGTGGGTGCAGACCGCCGGGGCAAGGACCCCATGTGCCAACACCTGCGCTGGCGATACCGCCACCCCAACCACCAAGCCAACGAGCACCGCAATCAAGAGCGTCAAGCCCACCCGCCACGCAACCATCTCCCAACTGCCAAAAGCAACATAGGTGGAGACAATCACAATCGGGTTAATCACCGGAGCCGCCAACACAAAGGCGATCCCCGTTGGCAGGGCTACGCCTTTGGTGAGCAGCCGCCGCGCCGCCGGAATTGAGCCACACTCGCACACGGGAAACGCCAAGCCAAGCAGCGCACCACTCACGGCGGCAAGCACCGGATTGCGCGGGGTGAAGCGGTTGATCTGTTCTTCGGTGATAAATAGGGCAATCACGGCGGAGATCAGCACGCCCGCCAAAAGGAATGGGAGAGCCTCGACGAAGATGCCGAGAAAAACCGTCGCAAAGCTCTGCATGCGCCCCGTCCACGGAGCCAGCACCGGCGGCACGCCAATGTCGCTGGCAAGCCACAGAACCACGCCAATCAAGCCGAACAGGATCGCCCCCGTGAGGCGTTGGCCGAGTGCCGGTAGCCTAGCCGCATGAGGCACGGTCGGGACGGCGGAGGATGGATTTAGCTCAGGGGGCGTGGGGCGTATTGTTGGTGTTTCCATTGGTCTTATACTTTCGGATCGAAGCACGGTAGGAGACGAAATGTCATTGTTTCTGCTGTTCCTATTATAATACGTGAGGCAATGAAAAGCGTAACCAATTCAGGTGATAGGCCTGAAAGGAACCTTATGCCATATTATGTCCGCATTCTCGTCGTTGTGGTACTGCTGCTTGGCATCATCGGGGTGCTGATCTGGCGTGGGCCCCAGCAGCGCGATATAAGTGTGCTGGCTCGCAGCCCCGAAGGAGAAGCCGTGCCTGCTGGTACGCCGCTCCGCATCACCTTTTCGCGGGCGGTAGATCGGCTCTCGCTGGAGCAACAGTTCCAACTTGATCCGCCCGCGACTGGGAACTTCGCGTGGGATGGCAACATCCTTACCTTTCGCCCCGATCAGCCGCTCCACTCCAACACCACCTACACCGTCACCATTCAGGCGGACTTGCGCGATAGTGCCGGACGCGCCAACCAGCAACCAATCACATGGAGCTTTCGCACCCGTGCCCCGCGCATCCTGATTCTGGGCAACAACCCCGATGAGAGCGGCACGCTCTGGTATGCCGATGCTGATGGCCGCAATGCCGCGCCGGTCTACACTGCGCCACTCGGCATGCTCAGTATGGCCGCTGCCCCCGATGGGGTCAATGCGCTG